>JAAURV010000281.1 GCA_012032065.1 Hyphomicrobiales bacterium | reverse complement strand
AGAAAGAAGTGCTGCGCTCCGAGGCACAGCACGCTGGCGCCGAAGCCCGGAATATCCAGTATCGCGATCTTGGCGAGGCGCACGCCAGCGCCGGCACAAAAGATGTGGTGATCGGCATCAGCCCGGCTTTTGGCCTCAAGCTTTTCCAAACCACCGGCGGCCATCCCCTCTCCGATGTCTTGAAAGTCATGATGGACGCAATCCGCAAGAGCGGGCTCACTCCGCGGATCGTGCGCTTCATGCACACGGCCGACACGTCGTTCCTGGGGCTTTCGGCGGCGCGGCTTTCCGGCTCCGGAATCGGAATCGGCATTCAAGCCAAAGGCACCGCCGTCATCCACCAGAAGGACCGCCTGCCGCACCACAATCTCGAACTCTTCTCCAACGCACCGATCACCAGACTCGCGCATTATCGCGGCATGGGCGCAAACGCGGCGGCTTATGCTCTAGGTGAAATGCCCGATCCCATTGTGGTGCCCACGCGCGGCGAAGCAATGGGGGCGCGCTATCACGCCCGCACCGCCATCATCTACGCCATAGAAACCAATCTCACCAAGGAAGGCGCACCCCCGCGCGAGATCGAGGTCGTTTTCAAATGAACACGGTGTTGCCGGCATGACTTACTCGCGCGAAGACTATCCTCTGGCCGAGAAACGCGCCGCTGAAGTCAAGGGCAAGCGCGGCAAGGCGCTTGCGGAATTGACTTTGGAAGCTGTAGCCGGCGGCCATGTCACCATCGAGGATCTGCGCATCACGCCTCAAGCCTTGCATGCCCAAGCCGATGTGGCGCGCAGCGGCGGCCGTCCGCGCCTTGCACGGAATTTCGAGCGCGCCGCCGAACTTGTCGATGTGCCGCAGGACGAGATCATGGCGGTCTATGAGTTGCTGCGCCCAGGCCGCGTCTCCAACAAGCAGCAATTGCTCGAAGCCGCCCATCGAATGCGCGGCGCTTTCAAGGCAGAAAAGATCGCGGCCTTCATCGAAGAAGCAGCCGACGTTTACGAAACACGCGGACTGTTCAAGAAGAGATACTGAATGAACTGGAAGACCGATTTCCGTTCTCTCTATTATCTCGGCGCGCCCGAACCCGATGATCCAGTCATCAATCCCAGGGAAACCGCTCTTCTCGTCATCGACATTCAGAACACTTATCTGGAGCGCCCCGGCCGCGCCTCCCTTCCCGCCGCCGAACAGGAACGGTTTGACCTCTGGACTCCGTTCCACGAGCGCATGCGGAACTCGGTCATTCCCCAGACCGCCGCAATGTTGGAGTTTGCACGCGCGCATGGCATCGAATGCCTGTTCGCGCGCATCGCTTGCCACACGATCGATGGCCGCGACCGCTCGCTCTCGCAGAAGATGCCGGGATGGAACAATCTCCTGCTACCGAAGAATGGCTTGCCATCGCAACTCGTGCCGGAACTTCAGCCGGTGGGCGATGAGATTGTGGTGACGAAGACAACGGATTCGGCGCTCACCGGCACGAATCTGCGCCTGATCCTGCACAATCTGGGCATCAAGACTGTGATCTGTGCAGGCATCTTCACGGACCAGTGCATTTCGTCCACCGTCAGAAGCTTGGCCGACGAGAGCTATCAAGTGATCGTGCTGGAAGACTGCTGCGCTGCCGCAACGGAAGACCTGCATCGCAAGGAACTCGAGATCGTCAACATGATCTACTGCCATGTCATGAGGTCGGCGGAACTAAGAACCCTCGTCCCCTTGGCAAAGCGCTGAAATTGGCATCTAGTGGCGGAATCAGCCGGCGGTAATGTCCGCGAAGAGGAAGCTCCCGGCTGGAGGGGTAATAAAGTAGGGAACTTCATCATGGCTCAACACAGTGCGGCGGGCACTGTCATCGACGTTTCGGGTGACAAGTCCGTCAAGAAACTTCAAGCGAAAGCCGTCGGTTTGATCGGCGTGCTTTTCCTCACCGTCACGGGTGCAGCGCCCGTTTCCGCGATGCTGGGGAATGTCCCCTTCGCGGCCGGCTACGGCATCGGCATTCACACGCCAGCGGCGTTCCTGCTGGCCACGATCGTGCTCACGATCTTTTCGATCGGCTACGCGGCAATGGCGGGCCGGGTTTCGTCCGTAGGCGGATTTTACGCGTTCATCAGCCAAGGCCTTGGCCGCGAAATCGGCATGTCGTCGGGCATCGCGTCGCTCGCCTGCTACTCTGTTTTCGAAGCCTCGCTTACCGGGCTTTTCGCTTTCTTCGCCAACCAGTTCTTCAACACCTACTTCGGCATCAACATTGGTTGGCTCTGGTTCGCCCTGTTCATGATCGTGCTTACAGGGCTGCTGTCCTATCGTGAGGTGAAACTGTCGGCCCAGATTCTCGGCGCAGCGCTATTGCTCGAGATTTTCATTCTGGCGCTGTTCGCCCTAGGCATCATGTTCACCAGCCAGCCCACCAACTTCACGGGCGAGGCATTGAACCTTTTCAATGTCGCGGTTCCCGTGGCGGAGCAGAAGGTCGGCGATCTCGCTATCCCGGCGGGCGCCGCGGCCGTCGGCATCTTCATGGCATTCTGGTCCTGGGTGGGCTTCGAAATGGCGCCCAACTATGCCGAAGAGAGCCGCGATCCCAAGCACATCATTCCGCGCTCGCTCTACATCTCGGTGATCGGGCTTGGACTGTTCTACATCATCGTGTCCTGGTGCGCCGTCTCCGCCTATCCGACGGAAGGCGATATGCTCGCGAAGGCCTTTTCCGACAGCGGCAACTTCTACATGACGCCGCTGGAAAGCATCTATGGCGCTTGGGCCAAAGTGCTTCTAGGCATCCTGATCCTGACGAGCTCGTTTGCCTGCGGCATGGCGTTTCACAACACCGCTTCGCGCTACATGTATTCGCTGGCGCGCGAAGGCGTGCTGCCGAGTTCCATCGCCGAGACCCATGACCATCACAAGAGCCCGCATAAGGCCTCCGTGGTGCAATCGGTTCTCGCGGCTCTTTGGGTCATTCTCTTCGCCATCTTCAACGGCACGGGTGATCCGAACGCTCAAGCCTATCTCGGCGTCTACACCCTGTTTGCGGTGCTGGGCACGGGCCTGCTTCTCGTGATCCAGGCCATTGTGTCGCTGGCCATCTGGAACTGGTTCCGCAAGAATGGCGGCGGCAACATTCTCACCACGGTGATCGCGCCGTTGTTCTCGTTCTTGGTGCAGTTGTGGCTGGTTTACCTTCTTGTGGCCAATCTCGGCACCTTTGCCGGCACTTCTGGTTTCGCCAATGCGATTCCTTATGTGGCGCTGGCAATTTTGCTCTTCGGTCTCGCCTGGGGTTTCTTCCTCAAGTCTTCGAAACCCGAGGCCTACAAGAATATCGGCCACATGGTGAACGAGGGCTGAGAGCCGACAAAGCAGCATTGACGAAAGCGAAGGCAGCGGGTTTTCTGCTGCCTTCATCGTTTGTGGAGCACAAATCATGACACAATCCCTCAAAGGCCGTTCGGTTGCGGTTACCGGTGGGTCGAAAGGCATAGGCAAAGGCATCGCCCGCGTGTTCGCGCAAGCCGGCGCAAAGGTCGGCATCATCGCCCGCCATGTTGACGCGGCGAATAATGCCGCCAAGGAGATCGGCCATTGCGCCTTTGGCGTCGCGGGCGACGTGACATCGAAAGCCTCCATCGAAAAGGCACTGGCCGAAGTGGCGGAGCGCAATGGCGGGCTCGATGTGCTTTGCGCCAATGCCGGCATCTTTCCCCCTGCCCGTCTCGAGGAGATGACCGAGGCTCAGTGGGACGAAGTGCAGGACACTAACTTGAAGGGCACTTTCCTTTCGGTGCAGGCGGCCGTTCCCTACCTCAAGAAATCCGATCGGGCCGCATCGTCATCACCTCGTCGATCACTGGCCCGGTCACCGGTTTTCCCGGCTGGACTCACTACGGATCGACCAAAGCCGGACAACTCGGCTTCATGCGCACCGCCTGCATCGAGCTTGCGAAGTACGGCATCACCGTCAATGCCGTCATGCCGGGAAAATGTTCTGACCGAAGGCCTGATCGAATTGGGCGAGGCCTACCAGCAATCCATGGCCAACTCGGTCCCGCTCAAGAAACTCGGAACCGTCGACGACATCGGATACGCCGCGCTTTACTTCGCATCCAAGGAAGCAGGTTATGTCACGGGGCAGACCATCATCGTTGATGGCGGGCAGATCCTACCCGAAAGCCTCGACGCGCTGGCTCAGGCTTAGCGGACCGTCCGCCTCCGTGCGCCCCACGTCGTCTGCGTGACATTGCAAGACTAGCGCATAACGCGCTCAAGTGGAATCACTTGAGCGTTCAGTTATGCGCCAGATTCAAAATGCTAGAGCAACTTATCGGCGGTCGAATGACCGCCGGTTGCTCTATTG
>JAAURV010000280.1 GCA_012032065.1 Hyphomicrobiales bacterium | reverse complement strand
ATAGGCCGTCAACCGGACGGTTTCTCGACTATGTGCACGACATCGATCATTCTCCGGTGCCCAGCGATCCGGCGCTGGACCAGGCGCTGCATGCGCTGCCGGGGCGCAAGCTCGTGTTCACCAACGGCACGGTGGCGCATGCGGAGAAAGTCCTGGGGCGTATCGGCGTCACCCATCACTTCGGCGACATTTTCGACATCGTGAGTTCGGATTTCATCCCGAAGCCCGGCCGCGATCCCTATCTCAAATTCATCGGCCAGACCGGCATCGCGCCAAAGACATCGGCGATGTTCGAGGATATCGCGCGCAACCTCGAAGTGCCGCACGATCTCGGCATGACCACGGTGCTGGTCGTCTCGCCCGACAACAAGGATGCCGCGCATCTCAATGCTGGTGCGAGCGGCGAACATGTGCATCACGTGACCGGCGATCTCGCCGCTTTCCTGAGAATTCTTGCCGCGGCGCGGAGTTGACTTAAAGAGGCGGACCGATAGGTTCCGCCGCAAGGATGGGGACGAATATGAAACACCTGCAAGCCACGATCGAAAAGGCCTGGGACGAGCGCGACGGCGTTACGCTCAAGACCAAGGGACCGGTGCGCAAGGCCGTGGCCACGGCGCTTTCGATGCTCGATGCCGGCGAGGTGCGGGTTGCCGAGAAGATCGATGGCGTGTGGGTCACCAACCAATGGCTCAAGAAAGCCGTGCTGCTCTCCTTCCGCTTGAACGACATGGCGGTGATCGGCGGCGGGCCGGGAAAGTCCAAGTGGTGGGACAAGGTGCCGTCGAAGTTCGATGGCTGGACGGCCAAGAACTTCCGCAAGGCCGGGCTTCGCGCGGTGCCGAACTGCGTGGTGCGGCACTCGGCCTACATCGCGCCAAGCGTGGTGCTGATGCCCTCCTTCGTCAATCTCGGCGCCTATGTGGACAAGGGCACGATGGTTGACACCTGGGTGACGGTCGGCTCCTGCGCGCAGATCGGCAAGAACGTGCATCTCTCGGGCGGCGTCGGCATCGGCGGCGTGCTGGAGCCGATGCAAGCGGGGCCGACGATCATCGAAGACAACTGCTTCATCGGCGCGCGCTCGGAAGTGGTGGAGGGAGTCGTGGTGGGCGAGGGCTCGGTCATCTCGATGGGCGTATTCATCGGCCAGTCCACCAAGATCGTGGACCGGGCCACCGGCGAAGTCTTCATGGGCCGCGTGCCGCCATATTCCGTCGTGGTGTCAGGCTCGATGCCGCAGAAGCCCTATGCAGACGGTTCGCCATCACCGTCGCTCTACTGCGCGGTGATCGTCAAGCGCGTCGACGAGAAGACACGCTCCAAGACGGCGATCAACGAATTGCTGCGGGACTGAGAGAAGTTCCTCCTCCTCCCACGCGAATCGTGCGGGGGAGGTGGCGCGTAGCGCCGGAGGGGGGGCTTTTCCGCGCGCACGGTGCTTGTTGAAGAAGGCCCCCTCCACCACGCTTCGCGTGGTCCCCCTCCTCCGCTGCGCGCGTTCCGCGCTTGGGGGGAGGAGAGCGTGGGCCGTCATTAGTGTTGCTATCCCTACAGTTATGATAAGAGCGCGGCATGAAGGATGCACATGTCGATTGCGTCGAGCTGCTGCAGGGGCTTATCCGGTGCCGCTCGGTGACGCCGGAGGAGGGTGGGGCGCTTACGCTTCTCGAGAATGTCCTCAGCGCGCATGGGTTCGTTTGCCAGCGGCTGATCTTCAAGGAGGAGGGGACGCCCGACGTCGAGAACCTGTTCGCGCGGGCAGGCACGTCTTCCCCGCATCTCTGCTTCGCGGGGCACACCGATGTGGTGCCGGCGGGCGATGAAGGATCGTGGTCGCATCCGCCGTTTGTGGGAGACTTGGCCGACGGGTTTGTCTACGGGCGCGGTGCTACGGATATGAAGGGCTCGGTCGCGGCCTTCGCGGCTGCCGCGGCAGGGTTCATCGCACAAGAGGGGAAATCCAAGGGATCGATTTCGCTTTTGATCACGGGCGATGAGGAGGGGCCCGCCATCAATGGCACGGTTAAGGTGTTGCAGTGGATGAAGGAGCATGGCCACGTTCCCGACCATTGTCTCGTTGGGGAACCGAGTTCTGTCGACAAGCTTGGCGATACAATCAAGATCGGCAGGCGGGGATCGTTGAGTTTCGCCGTGACGGTGGAGGGGCGGCAAGGCCATGCGGCTTATCCCGCGAAGGCCGACAATCCAATCCCCAAGCTCGCGCGCTTCGTGACGCTCATTTCCAGCGAAGTCATCGATCAGGGAAACGAGAATTTCGATCCGTCGTCTCTTGCCGTTACTTCCGTCGATACGGGGAATCCGGCAGGCAATGTGATTCCGCAGCGGACAATTGCGAAGTTCAACATCCGCTTCAGCACGGAACACACCTTCGATTCTCTTCGTGCCTGGGTGCAGGAGCGGATCGAGCGGGTGAAGAGCGAGATGGGTGGCGTCTGGACGGCGAGCACGACGGAGGGCGCGGACGCATTTACCACCGAGCCCGGGGCATTCGTGGGCATGGTGCAGGACGCTGTCGAGCAGGAGACGGGGCTTCTGCCGAAACTCTCGACATCAGGCGGGACATCGGATGCGCGGTTCGTGAAGGACTATTGCCCGGTACTGGAGTTCGGGCCGACAAACGCCACGATCCACATGACCGATGAGCGGATTTCAGTGGAGGAATTGCGCGCCACGGAAGCGATCTACGGGCGCATTCTCGCCGCCTATTTCAATAGTCAACAGTGACGAGATAGAGCCCGTCCGGCGGCGCCACGGGGCCGCAGCGGCCGCGATCTTTCGCCTTCAGCGCATCGGCCATGTCGCGCACGCGCCATTTGCCGAGGCCCACCTGCTTGAGCGAGCCCACCATGGAGCGCACCTGATTGTGCAGGAACGAGCGCGCTTCGGCGCGAATTTCGATCACGTCGCCGAAGCGCATGACATCGAGACGATCAAGGGTCTTGACCGGCGACTGGGCCTGGCAGGCGGCGGAGCGGAAGGTGGTGAAATCGTGATTGCCGAGGATGGTCTGCGCGGCTTCGTGCATGGCTTCGGCATCGAGATCCTGCGGCACGTGCCAGACTTTGTTGCGCTCAAGCGCCGGGGGCGCGCGGCGCGTCAAGATGCGGTAGAGATAACGGCGGCGGGTGGCGGAGAAGCGGGCATGGAAATCGTCCGCAACCCGCGCTGCTTCGAGAATGCTGACGGCGTGCGGGCGGATATTGCCGTTGATGGCGTTGCGGAGTTCGAAGGCATCCCATTCACGCGCGAGATCGACATGCGCCACCTGGCCCAGCGCATGAACGCCCGCATCGGTTCGGCCGGCGCCAATGACCGTCGATGGTGCGCCGTTGATGCGGGCGATGGCGTCTTCGATGACGCCTTGCACGGATGCTCCCGACGTTTGCACCTGCCAGCCGACGAAATTGGTTCCGTCATACTCGATGGTGAAACGATAGCGCGGCATCAGGCGAGCCTTGTTCCCGCGGGCACGGCGAAGCCGCGCCGGAAGGCATCGAGCGGCATCGCGGCTTTTCCCTCGCGCTGGAGAAGCAGCGGGCGAATTGCGCCCTTGGCGCAAGCGATGGTCAAGGCATCGTCGAGGATTGATCCTGGCGCGCTTGAGCATCTACTGTTTCGCAAACGAGAATCTTGATGCGTTGGCCATTGGCTTCGAACCATGCGCCCGGGAATGGCGAGAGCCCGTGAACGTGATAGCGCACTTCGTTCGATGATTTGTTGAAATCGATTCGTGCCTCGGCCTTTGTGATCTTCCTTGCATAGGTGACGCCTTCCGCAGCTTGTGGCGCGCACTCGAAACGATCCTTCCTCAAGACCTCTTCCATCAACTTCGCACCGAGCGTGGAAAGTTCATCGTGCAGTGTGCCTGCCGTCGCCGTCTTCGAGATCGGAACAGTGCAGCGCGCGCAGATGGGGCCTGTGTCGAGGCCTTCGTCCATCTTCATGATGCAGACGCCGGTTTCCGCATCTCCCGCCATGATGGCGCGCTGGATGGGGGCCGCGCCGCGCCAGCGCGGAAGCAACGAGGCGTGAATGTTGAAACAGCCGTGTTTTGTGCCATCCAATATGGGCTTTGGAAGAAGAAGGCCGTAGGCGGCAACGACGGCTGCGTCGGCTCTGAGATCGCGGAAGGCTGCGATATCGGATTCAGCTTTGAAGTTGATTGGGGTTCGCACTTCGATGCCACGGGCTTCCGCCGCGAGGTGCACGGGAGACTTTCGCGCTTCCATGCCCCTTCCTGCCGCCCGCGGGGGCTGCGAATAGGCGCATGAGATCTTGTGGCCGGCTGCGATGAGCGCTTCCAGCGCCGGCACGGCGAAGTCCGGCGTGCCCATGAAGATCAGCTGCATCGGGTTAGAGCTT
>JAAURV010000279.1 GCA_012032065.1 Hyphomicrobiales bacterium | reverse complement strand
AACAATCATCACGTCGCGCGTCACCACCATGATGACCAGCCAATCGGGGGATGAACAGGAGCATGCCGAGCGCCACGTAAATCGATACGAGCAGCGCCTTGTCGGCGATCGGATCGAGATAGGCGCCGAGTTCGGTCTGGAGGTTGAGCCGGCGCGCCAGATAGCCGTCAACGCCGTCGCTTATCCCGGCGCTGACGAAGGCGACAAAGGCGAGTTCGTAGCGGCCACCGATGATGAGCCACACGGTCAGCGGCACCAGCAGAATGCGCAGGATGGTGATGAAGTTCGGAAGGCTCATGCGCGGCTACATCGGCTGAATCACCCAGGTGCCGCCCACCTGGCCAAAGTTGAGGCCGGTGCGTTGCAGCGAAACCCGCATGGATTCCACGGGCCCCGTGAAGATGAGTTGGATGACAGCGCCGTTGCCGCCAAGGGTGGAGACATCGACTCCGAGAACGCCGGGCGCCGACAATATGCGGGCACGGATGGCATTCCACTCAGACGGGCTTGAGAACGGCACCGCCACCGGCAGGGCGCGGGACGTTTGCGCTTCCTTTTCCGCCCTTGCCGCGGCGATCTGCTTGGACCGGATCTGCTTGTACTTCTCGGTCATGACGCCGTGAAAGCGCTCCGCGGCCAAGGCGGCGGAAGCATCGATGGCGCCGTCTTCGGCCTGGTAGGTCTTGTCGAAGACGATGCGGCCCAGTTGCGAGTCGCCGCTCATTGTGGCGCGCACGCCGCCTTCGGGGGAAGGCGCGGCCGTTGCAATGAGGACGGTCTTCACGTCATAGCGGCGGCGGAGCGCTTCGATCTTTACGGCATCCTGGTTCAAAACGTCCTGCGCGGTGATGATTTCCGTGTCCTCGAGATCGCCCAGAGGCACAATGAGCGGCACGATGGCCTGCTGCGCATTGAGGCCGATCCAGGCCTTTTTCCATGGATTGTCCTCCCACAGTTGCGGACCTTCGGGCGACTTCCAAACCGGGAGCACGAGACTTGGCTGCGCCTGATCCTCGATGACCGATACGCCATACTTGCCGAAGAGCCTTCGCATCGCGGCGGGCTGGAACCTGACGGTGAACTTGCCGATGAAGCGGCCGGGCGCGGTGCTTTCTTCTTCAATGGAAAGAGAGCGCAGAAGCCGCACCACATCCTTCTCTTCCATCTTGGCGATTTCGGCCGCGACTTCCGGCGAGGCGAGCTTGCTGGCCAGCATGCCGAGCGCCTTCACCTGTACGCTGACGAGGGCCTTGTTGCGGGCCGATACCGCGTCCTTGTCGGTCTCGTCGACGGCAACGCCCTGAACCGCGAACACATTGGTCTCGACCGGCCCTGCCGCATGCGCCACAGCACTTGCCGCAAGCCAGATCAAAACCCACAGGAATCGCCCGAAACCCAGGCCGTCCATCTCGGAATTCACCTCTGCCGCCCCCGTCCGTGGACCAAACCGAACGCGCTTTATTCGCCGTGCGCTTCGGGCTATTGAGCCCCCGCACATATCCACGGGCATTGAGGCAAACTAGCGGCATGGACGGCACGAAACAAGCAAAACGGAACGGGCTGACTTATGCCGATTCCGGCGTCGATATCGGGGCCGGAAATGCGCTCGTCGGCCTGATCAAGCCGTTGGCGCGCGCGACGCGGCGGAAGGGGGCCGATTCGGCGCTTGGCGGCTTCGGCGGGCTGTTCGATCTCAAAGCCTGCGGCTTCAAGGACCCGGTGCTGGTGGCGGCGAACGACGGCGTGGGCACCAAGCTGAAGCTGGCGATCGATACCGGCATTCATCGCGGGGTTGGCATCGATCTCGTTGCCATGTCGGTCAACGATCTGGTTGTGCAAGGGGCCGAGCCGCTATTCTTTCTCGACTACTATGCGACCGGCAAGCTCGATGTCGCGGCGGCGCGGGAGGTGATCGAAGGCATCGCCGATGGCTGCAAGCAGGCGGGCTGCGCGCTCATCGGCGGCGAGACGGCGGAAATGCCGGGCATGTATCACGGCGCCGACTACGATCTCGCCGGCTTCGCCGTGGGGGCGGCGGAGCGGAAGAAGCTCTTGCCATCGAAAGATGTGGGACCCGGAGATGTGATCCTCGGGCTCGCTTCATCGGGGCCGCACTCGAATGGTTATTCGCTGATCAGGAAGATCGTGGCCGATAGCGGACTGTCACTCGATGGCCCTGCCCCGTTCGCTTCCGGCCGTAGGCTCGCGAATGCGCTTCTCGAGCCGACGCGGATTTATGTGAAGGGGGTTTTGAAGGCGATACGGTCAACTTCCGGAGTGAAGGCGCTGGCGCATATCACGGGTGGCGGATTCATCGAGAACATTCCGCGGGTGTTGCCGAAGTCCATGGTTGCGGAGATCGATCTGGAGCGCGTTCCATTCGCGCCCGTGTTCGAGTGGCTTGCATCGGCGGGCGGCGTGGCCGAGCGCGAGATGCTGCGCACGTTCAACTGCGGCATCGGGATGATCGTCGTGGCGGGAGCCAAGCAGGCGAAGGCCGTCGCGGCCTCGTTCAAGCGCAGCGGCGAACATGCCGTGGTCCTCGGAGAAATCCGGCGGCGCAAGGGCAAAGAAGAACAGGTCTCGTTTTCGGGTAGGCTTCAGAACAAATGATCCGCAAGCGGGCCGGCGTTCTGATTTCCGGGCGCGGATCGAACATGCGCGCGCTCGTCGAGGCGGCGCGCGATCTCCAGTATCCCGCCCAGATCGTTTGTGTCGTTTCGAACAAGGCCGATGCGGCGGGGCTGGCGTTCGCGATCGAAAGGGGCATTGAAACGAAGGTGGTCGACCATCGCGCCTTTGTTTCGCGCGAGGCGTTCGATGCGGCGCTCAACGCTTACCTTCAAGACCAGAAACTCGATCTTATCTGCTGCGCCGGTTTCATGCGGATCATGACGCCGGTGCTCATCAGGCCGTGGCTTGGAAGAATGCTCAACATTCATCCTTCCCTGCTTCCCGCTTACAAAGGGCTTCACACGCACGAGCGGGCGCTGGCCGATGGCGCGAAGAGCCATGGCTGCACGGTACATTTCGTCACCGATGAACTGGACAGCGGGCAGATCGTCGCGCAGGCGGCAGTTTCGGTGCTTCCTGGCGATACGGCGGGAACGCTGGCCGCGCGCGTGCTCGAGCAGGAGCATCCGCTTTATGCCAAGGCATTGGCGCTGGTGGCGAGCGGCGAAATTCAGATGAGGACGTCAAGCTGAGCGCGGCGATGATCGGCGCTGTCGAGCGTCATCCAGCGCTTCAAGAGAACCTTTCGGCGCTCGGGATATCTGTCGCGCAGCACATCGGCCTTGAGCATCCGGTCGGTGCGGAAGCTGCGGAAATCCCGGCGGAGTTCGCACCACGAGACGATGAGCCGCTGGGCATCGAAGTAGGCGATGGCGATGGGCCAGATGGTGCGCTCGGTCTCGGCCGCGTTTTCGTCGCGATAGCAGATCGCGGCTTTCCGCTGCTCGCGAATGGCGCGGCGGAATTCAGAGACGTCGACACTGTCCGCGAAGGCATAGGACGGCGGGACCAGCAGGCCGGCATCGAAGAGGAATGGCCGCAGGCGCTCGGGCAGAACCGTTCCGATCTTGGCGACGCTATCCAGCGCCGCGCGGGACAGATCCTTGTCGCCTCGCTTTGCCACCCAGCGGAGGCCCAGCATCACGGCTTCGAGTTCGTCGGCGGTGAACATCAAGGGCGGCAGATCGTAGCCTTCACCCAATACATAACCGATGCCGGCTTCGCCGCGAATCGGCACGCCGTCGGTGATGAGATCGGCGATGTCGCGGTAGAGCGTGCGCAGCGAAACCTCCAGTTCCTCGGCCATCGCCTGCCCGGTCACCGGGCGGCGGTGGCGGCGGAGAATCTGGATCACTCTCAAAAGCCGGTCAGCGCGTCTCATGGCGTGGTCCTAGTGCAACGCTGCTGACATCATTGTGTCAGCAGACGTCAGTAGCATGGGAGAACAGGGGTTTTGAAGGGGATTGCACGCGCTGCCGCGGCACCCCCAACCCTCGTGGTGAGGCGCATCGCGGAACGCAATGCCTCGTCCCTCGGTTCCTCGGGATGAGGCCACGCCAGCGAGTCCGGGTGAATTAGTTCAGCGCGCGTGGCCATGCTTCGAAGCCCTCGTGCGGAGGGCGCCTCGGCGTGAGGTTCCGACATAATCCGTATACGGATGAATTGCGCATGGACGCGCGGCGGCAACCGGGGCGCCGGTCCGCCGATGGCCTTCTCTCGATGTGCAATGCGGCTTAGGAACTGTCGATCGGCCTTGGCTCATTTGCCGCCTCCCAGGCGAGCCAGTGGCAGTCTTCGAGGACTTCCTCGACTTCGTGTTTGGGTTTCTCGTGGACGTAGGGCGCGCGCCGTAGCGCAGCGGGTTGGTGGTAGAGTCAGAC
>JAAURV010000021.1 GCA_012032065.1 Hyphomicrobiales bacterium | reverse complement strand
GGCGACAGAACCGTGCCGCCTGCGGTGCGCAGCCCATCGCAGCCCGCGCCTGCGTTCCAGCCACAATACCGCCCGCCGCAACCGCCTCCCCGGTTTCCGGCCTGCCGCCGATAAGGCGAGCACCATGCCCGCGCCGCCACGGGTCAATCCGAGGGCCTATGGCGAGACCACTTACACTCCGCCGGCGCAGGAGAGGCCCGCTCCAGCCCGGCCTCCCTACGAGCCATCCTACAGGCAGGAGGGCGAGGCAGGCGGCGCTGACTATCGTCCAGCCCGGCAGCGCCCCCGGCCCGCGGCAAGGCCACTGACAAATCAAGAAGACGATTACGGCGATGTGTTCGAGGACGACGCGCCGCGCGCCCAGCGCCGCGCTTCGGCGCGCGACTACAATCAGGCCTACCGGGATGTCGAGGACGGATACGGCGATGAAGAGCGCCGCTCCGCCGGGCCGTGGATTCTTTTGGGTTTCTTGTTGCTGGCCGCGATCGCCGCGGGAGCCACGGTCTGGTACTACCAAACCAAGGTTAAAACGGCCTCGCCCATAGCG
Organism: Hyphomicrobiales bacterium; assembly: GCA_012032065.1. Classification (GTDB taxonomy): domain Bacteria; phylum Pseudomonadota; class Alphaproteobacteria; order Rhizobiales; family Aestuariivirgaceae; genus Aestuariivirga. The sequence continues at coordinate 19,147 of JAAURV010000021.1, read as the reverse complement.
GAATCCGGAGACGTGCCGGTGGTGACGGCGCCCGAACAGCCGGCCAAGACAGCCGCCGAAACCCCAACGGAAGCCGCAAGCGGCGCCGCCGAAGTCCCGGCGGCCGATACCAAGAAACAAATCTACGACCGCATCGTCGGCGACCGCGAGGTACTGGGAGGCGAAATGGTGCCGACCGAAGAAATGCCGGTGCCGCCTCCTGTTCAGCCCGAGCAAGGCAACACCACCGCTCCGGCCGATGGCGGTACGCAACAACCAGCGGCAGGCGACGACACCATTCCGCTGCCGCTACCGCCGCCTCCGGGCGATGGCGATGCGTCTCAGAGCAATACGCAAGGGACGCTGACCGCACCGGTTCCGGGGGCGGCGAACAATGCGACCGTCGAGGCCGCGTCCGCTCTGCCCGAACCGCCGCCACAGCCCGAGGCAGCTCCGGCGGCAAGCGAAGCCGCGGAAACAACGCCTCCCGAGACATTGGAGCTTAAGGACGATCAGGAAGCAGGCGAGCCGAAACAGGTGGAAGCCGCGCCTCCAGCCAAGCCTGCAAAGAAAGTCGCAACGAAACAAAAAGCCAAGGCGAAAGCCAAGCCGAAACCCGCTCCCGAGCAAGAGGTAAGCGCGGCTGATCCGCTTGTGCTTGTGCCGCCCGCGGGCGGCGAAGTGGCGGTTAACGCGCCGCAAACCGGTGAAGCCGTCGTACCCGCTCCAAAGAAGAAGCGGACGCTGCTCGACTTGTTCCGCCGCGATCAGAGCAATGCTGGCGCCGAGACTCAGCAGCCCGCCCAGCAACAGGTCGCTGGCGTCGATACGGATCAGCAGGTGGGCTCGCTTCCCGCTCCAAAGCCCACCCAGCCTGCCAAGCCGCAAGTAACGCCGGCTCCCGCTGGCGGCTACGTTGCGCAGCTTGCATCGTTCCGCAGCGAAGCAGAGGCGGCGCGCGAATGGGGCCGCATCAAGAGCAGGCACGCGGGCATCGTCGGCGGATTGGCGCCTCGGATCAGCAAGGCGACGGTTGCCGGCAGCACGCGCTACCGTTTGGGCGTTGGCCCGATGGCGGACAAGAGCGCCGCCTCGCAAGTCTGCAACTCGCTGCTTGCGGCGGGCGAGCGCGACTGCATCGTGCGCACGCAATAACTTGCCGAAGATTTCCGCCTTCATTAGCGGATGCAAGGGGCCGTCGCTGAGCGACGGCGAAATCCGTTTCTTCCGCGAGCGCAACCCTTGGGGCCTCATTCTCTTCAAGCGGAATTGCGAAACGCCCGATCAACTCCGGGCGCTAACGGCGTCATTTCGCGCCGCCGTGGGGCGGCGGGATGCGCCGGTATTGATCGACCAGGAAGGTGGACGCGTTCAGCGCCTTGGGCCGCCGTCGAATTTCTGGCGCAAGTATCCGGCTGGACGGGCGTTCGGCGATCTTTACCGAACGAACCGCGTGCAGGCGCTTCGCACGGCCAGACACTCCGCGCGATTGATGGCGGAAGACCTGTTCGACGTGGGGATCACGGTCGACTGCCTGCCCGTTCTCGATGTGCCTCAGCCCACAGGCCACGATGTGATCGGCAATCGCGCTTACAGCATGAATGTCGAGCATGTGATGGCATTGGCCCGCGCCCACGCAGCGGGGCTGATGGATGGCGGCGTGCTGCCGGTCGTGAAGCATATACCGGGCCATGGCCGCGCGGCCGTGGACAGCCATCTGAACCTTCCCGTTGTCGATGCATCGCTCGCCGAACTCGAGGAAACAGACTTCCCTCCCTTTGCGGCCTTCGCGGACGCGCCGATGGCGATGACAGCCCACGTCGTTTATACCGCCATCGCAAAAACGCGCCCGCCACGCTGTCGCGCAAAGTTGTCAGCCGCATCATCCGCAAGGAGATCGGGTTCCGCGGACTGCTTATGACCGACGATTTGTCGATGAAGGCGCTCTCGGGCTCGATGACGGAAAAGTGCGAACGCGCGCTTGGCGCGGGCTGCGACATGCTGCTGCACTGTGGCGGCGTCATGGAAGAGATGGAGGAAGTCGCGGCAGCGGCAGGCCAACTGAAAGGCAAGGCGTTACAGCGTGCGCGGGCTGCATTGAAGAGCGCGCGGAAGCCGCAAAAATACGATCGCAAGGCCGCCTTGGCGGACCTCGATGCCCTGATGGCGTGAAGCTGGGGAAAATCCGTGAGCCGGTTTGGACGAATCAACCTGTTCTTGCGCTAAACTCGCAAGCGCATTGGAGTGATGTGAGCGTGACGGAATCGTCTGATACGACAACTGCCTGGCCGGACGGCGAAGGACCGGTGCGGGTTGAACCCGTCGATGCCGATCCGGAGGCCTTGATCGTCGATGTCGGCGGTTTCGAAGGCCCGCTCGATCTGTTGCTCGAACTCGCGCGCCAGCACAAGATCGATCTCGCGAAGATTTCCATTCTCGCACTCGCCGAGCAGTATCTGGCGTTTATCGAGGACGCGCGGCGCATGCGGCTCGAGATCGCCGCGGATTACCTGGTGATGGCGGCGTGGCTGGCTTATTTGAGTCGCGGCTTCTGCTGCCCGCGCAAGAGTCCGCGGAAGAACCGCAGGCCGAGGATTTGGCGGCGCGCCTCGCATTCAGACTGCAACGCCTGCAAGCCATGCGCGATGCCGCTGCCAATCTCATGGCGCGCAATCTTCTGGGTCGCGATGTATTCGAACGCGGCGCTCCAGAGCCGCTGCAAGTCGAAACCCAGAATGTCTTCGCCGATAATCTCATCGATTTGCTCAAAGCCTATGCCGAGCGCACGCATCGCAAAACCCGCCATCAGAACTACACGGTGACGCGGCTGCCGACTTGGTCGATCAAGGAGGCCCGCGAAGTCATCGAACGCCTGCTTGGCACGATGGATGATTGGGGCAGTTTCGATAGCTGGCTCGCGGAGTATCTCGCCGATGACTCGATGCGCCGCTCGGTGACGGCGTCGAGCTTCACGGCGAGTCTCGAACTGGCGCGCGAAGGCCGCATCGAACTGCGCCAGGATGAAGCGTTCAAACCGATTTACATGCGCCGCCGCACGTTGGCGGCGTAAGTTGGAGTGAGGAAAGACAATGGCACCGTCCCAGGCAGCAGTTCTCGAAGCCGATGAAACGGAGGAGGCCGCAATGACCAGCGCCATTGTGACCATTCATCCGCGCGCCGACCGGGCCCAACACTTGCGCATCCTCGAAGCCGTGCTGTTCGCAGCCTCGGAGCCGCTGGATATGGCGAAGCTCGCGCGGCATCTGCCCGAGGGCACGGATGTCCAAAGCCTTCTCGACGATCTCAAGACCAACTACGCCAATCGCGGCGTCAATGTCGTGCTGGTTTCGGGCAAGTGGACGCTTCGCACGGCTGATGATCTGAGCTTTGTTCTGCGCCGCGAAGTTGTCGAGCAGAGGCGGCTCGGAAAGGCCGCTTTGGAGACCTTGGCGATCGTTGCCTATCACCAGCCAGTGACGCGCGCGGACATCGAGGAAGTTCGTGGCGTCGCGCTCTCCAAGGGCACGCTCGATACGCTGCTTGAACTTGGCTTCGTCCGCATGCGTGGCCGCCGCAAAGCGCCGGGGCGGCCGGTGACGTATGGAACCACCGATCAGTTCCTCAAGCATTTCGGGCTCAATGAAATCGGCGATCTGCCTGGGCTTCAGGAGCTGAAAGGTGCCGGCCTGCTTGATGCGACCTTGCCGCCTGGCTTCGAAATGCCGATCCCGCGTGTGAGCGAGGAGCTTGCTCCCGACGAAGACCCGCTCGAGGACGAGGCGCAGATGCCGCTCGAAATGCATTTGCCCGAGCCGGAAGACGCCCCGCAAGAAACCTGAGCGTTTACCTTAATCCTTCACACTGAATTCTATTAAGCAAGTGTTTACCATGACTTACGCTGGAAAACCGGCGTGGGATCGATTAAAGTTTTAGTCGAATTCGAAACCGCCGGATAATACTCCAAGGGTCCGGCAATCCTAAGCGGGGCGGTGCGGAATGCACCTCCACACCGTCCCGCCAGCACCATCACGAGGCGCGAGAACAGCGCCGAAGTTGCCCCGCGGATCAGGTCCGCCGCATCTCCTGAGACACGGGGCTTAGCCGGCCCGGGACGGTACCGAGTGGCCTCCTCGATTCCAAATCCCCGGGCCGGCGCCCATTTCACGGGCCATCGGATCCACACACCTCGATCGCTCGCGCTATCTATCCTCGTCCTGAGGTGCGAGCGAAGCGAGCCTCGAAGGACCCGGGCCGTTGCGCCGCTGTGCCTCGCTTCCGGGACTCTTCGAGGCCCGCGTTCCGCGGGCGCCTCAGGGTGAGGATGTTTTGTCTCCAAAAGTAAGGGCGCCTTGCGGCGCCCCGGAAGAGCCTCGCTGAAACGGCGATCTATTTGATCTTGGTTTCCTTGAACGCCACGTGTTTGCGGGCAACGGGGTCATACTTGTTGTAGGACAGCTTTTCCGTCTTGGTGCGGGAATTCTTCTTGGTGACGTAGAAGTAACCGGTGTCGGCGGTCGACTCCAGCTTGATCTTGATGACGTTGCCCTTGGCCATAATGGTCTCCGAATGGATTTGTGGGCGATAGACCCGATTGGGGGCGGAAAGTCAAGGAAAGGGGCTCAAAGCACCTCGTCACGCCAGGTGCGGCCCTGCTGGTATTGAAACGACACCGGGCAGCCGGGGGAGGGCAGATTTCCGGCGTCGAGGTGGGTCTTGAGGCGCTTCAGGACGTCTATGGTGATGAGCGGCAGGTCGAGGGCGAAGGCTTCATCGAGGCTTACCCAACGGATTTCGGCGAGTTCTTCGGAGCCATTGCGGATCGGTTGGTCGAGATTGCCGACCACTTCGGCAGGCGCCACGAAAAATCGCGAGTCGAAACGGCGCGTGCGGCCTGGTGGCGTGATGGCGCGCATGAAGAAAATGAGTTGGGAGAGGTCAGGCAACTCCTCCGGAGTCCTTCGGCCAATCAGAAGGCCCGCTTCCTCGAAGGTTTCTCTCACCGCTGCTAGAGCGAGGCCACGCGCTTTACGGATCGAAGCCCGGCCGCGCATGCGCTGACTGAGTTTCGAAAGAGTCGCTTCTTCCAAGTCTCTTGCGAATGCAGCGCGGCAATCGGCGGCGTCGAGACGGCCGCCGGGAAAAACGTATTTGTTAGGCATGAAGGCGTGGCTTCGGTGCCTCTGGCCCATCAAAACCCGCGGACTCCCGCCATCGCGGCGGACGAGGATGAGGGTTGCCGCGTCGGCGGGTTTCTGCACGCGGTCATGTTGCCGCGAGCCTTCAAGTTCAGGGTGAGAGTAGGTCATGCGTCCGCGGGGGAATCGCCGAAGCCATGCATGCGCATCGCCCATTGCAGACCAACAATCGAGCCCTTCACGGCTGGCATAAGCGCAAACGAGAGAACAAGCGTTGCCGGAATCCAGATTGCGGCGTGAATCCAGAGTTCAGGTCTCCAAACCTTTTCGACCACCAATATGGCCGGCACGATGATGTGACCCACGATCATCATGGTGAAATAGGGCGGGGCATCGTCGGCGCGGTGATGATGCAGTTCCTCGCCGCAAGACGGGCAGGTGTCGCTGACTTTCAGGAACGCACGGAACATGGGGCCATGGCCGCAACTCGGGCAGCGGCACATGAACCCGCGCCACATGGCTTGTTTCCAAGACCTCTTCGATGCGGTTTCGACGGCGGCTGGCACTAATATCTTCCTTTCCCGCGCTTCGGCGGTCTTGAATGCCTGAAACGGCGTCCGGAGATTGGCCGTCCCGGCTTTCCACCCGAGATCATTTCGAACTTCAGCCCGCCCGAAATTGGCGCTGCTTCGATAAGTTTGACGGTGACCGTATCTCCCAATCGATAGGTGCGTCCAGTCTCGGAGCCGATCAGGCTGTGCGTGGCTTCGTGATATCCGAAGCGTTCAATACCAAGCGTGGAAACCGGCACGAAACCATCGGCTCCCGTTTCATTGAGTCTGATGAAGAGCCCCGCACTCACGACTCCAGCGATGCGGCCCTGAAATTCCGCACCCGTCTTCGTCGCCAAATGGCTGGCGAATGAGGCGGTCCACCGTTTCGCGCTCCGCCGCCATGGCGCGGCGCTCGGCGTCGGAAACGAGTTCGCCGGTCTCGCGGATACGCCCGCGCTCTTCGTCGGTGAGGCCATCGGAACCAAGATCGAGCCAGCGGATCAGCGCGCGATGTACGACCAGATCGGCATAACGCCGGATGGGCGAAGTGAAATGGGCGTAGAGCTTGAGCGACAAACCGAAATGCTGAGGCTGATCGGGCGCGTAGACGGCTTGCGCCTGACTGCGCAGCACGACTTCATTCACGAGCTGCGCGTAGTCCTTGTCTTTCACCTGCCGCAGCAGATGATTGAAGTGCTTGGGCTTCAACGCCTGCCCCAGTGGCAGCGCCAGATCGATGGTTTTGAGGAACACGTTCAACCCAAGCGCCTTCTCCCGCGAGGGCGGCTCGTGCACGCGATAGAGCAGGGTGGCATTCTTGGTATTGAGGGTCTCGGCGGCAGAGACATTGGCCTGGATCATGAACTCTTCGATCAGCTTGTGCGCATCGAGGCGCTCGGGCGAAACCACGCGTTCGATGAGGCCATGGGCGTCGAGAACCAGTTTGCGCTCGGGCAGATCGAGTTCAAGCGGCTCGCGGCGTCGGCGTCCTTTCATGAGGATGCCGTAGGCTTCCCAGAGCGGCTTCAAAACCGGATCGAGCAGTTCGGCGGTCTTCGCATTGGTGCGCCCATCGATGGCCGCTTGCGCCTCCTGATAGGAGAGTTTGGCGGCGGAGCGCATCACGCCACGCTCGAAGCGGTGTTTGGTCTTGTGGCCGTCCGCATCGAAATGCATGTGGCAGACGATGACCGGGCGGTCCTTGCCTTCCACCAGCGAGCATAGATCGTTGGAAATCCGCTCCGGCAGCATGGGCACGACGCGGTCGGGGAAATAGACCGAGTTTCCGCGGATGCGCGCCTCGCGGTCCAGTGCGGTTCGGGGGTGCACATAGGCGGCGACATCCGCAATCGCCACGCTGATGGCGATGCCACCTTTCTCGTCTGGCTCCGCCCAAACCGCATCATCGTGATCGCGTGCGTCTTCGGGATCGATGGTGACGAACGGGACTTTGCGCAGGTCGGCGCGGCCCGTGGTTTTGAAAGGCTTCAGCCCCTCGGATTCCGTGAGCACGGCGCGCGGGAACTCGTAAGGAATGGCGTGGTTGAGGATTGCGATAAGCGAAATGTTGCACTGATCGCCGAAATTGCCGCGCCGGCGAATGACCCGGCCCGTGGGAAGTCCGATCCGGCGGCCACGATCAACCGAGACTTCGACCAGATCGCCGTCCTGCGCGCCATTTTCCTCGGCGGGTGGAATGGCGATTTCATGCCGCGCCTTCTTGTCGATCTCGATCACCCGCCCGCCGCGGCCATCGGGGTTGCGGCGGAAGATGCCGAGTGGCTTCTTTGCATGGGCGGCAATGGCGCTGACAATCCTGCCCCTATGGCGGTAACGCCCGGATACAAAAGGCTCGATGCGGCAGAAGACGCGGTCGCCGGGGCCGGGCGCGGGTTGGCGTCTTGCAGGTTCGATCAGCAACGGCTTGGCGGGTCCATCGATGGCTTCGTCCCATTCGATCAGACGTCCAAAGAGTTCGCCGTCATCGTCAATGCCCTCGATTTCCACAGCGCCGGACATCGGCATCGAATTCACTTCTCGCACCCGCGATTTTTCACGCGCCAGTTTGCCGTCGCGTTCGAGCGATTTCAGAATGGCTTTCAGGCCGATTTTCCCGCTTCCCTTGACGCCAAAGGCGCGCGCGATCTCGCGCTTGCCTACTTTCGAAGGCGAGTTGCGGATGAACTCCAGGATTTTGGCTTCGCCAGGAACGCTGGCCGGACGGCGCTTGGGCATTGCGGCAGAGATAACGCCTGCCGCGCATGAGTTAAAGGGTCAGCGTCTGCTCGACATGGATGACCGCATGGTTGCCATAGCCATTGAAACGGGTCGTCGTCGCCAGCCCGTAAGCGCCGAGCATGCCGAACTCGATGAAATCCTCGTCCCGCAGGTCTTCGGGAAGATCGAGCCGGTGCGGCAGCACATCGAGCGGATCGCAAGTCGGGCCAAACACTTTGAACGACTTGGTCTTGCCTTCCAGAACCTTGCCATCACGGATGACGCGATAGGGCGGCATAAGCTCAGGCACCTGCATGAACTCCATCAGCCCGCCATAGACACCGTCATTGATGAAAATGTCGTCGCCTTCGCTGCACACGAGCTTCACCCTCGTGAGCAGCGACATGCTGGGTGCCGCAAGACCACGGCCTGGTTCGCACTCCAGAGCCGGCGCTTCGCCGGGCGCGAAGGCGCGCTTCACGGCTTCAATAATGGTTTTGAAAAAGTCGGCAGGGTCGGGTGCCTTGCTTAGGAGATAGTTGGCTGGGAAGCCGCCGCCGACGTTGAGTTTGGCGATCTTGACACCGGCGGCATTGGCGATCCGTGCTGCCGCTTCGATATGGCGGGCGTAGACGTTGGGATCGCGGCTCTGCGAGCCGGGATGGAAGGTGAGCACGGGCGCATAACCCCTGGCAGCCGCCGTCTTCAGCAATTCGACAGCCACATGCTCGGGTGCTCCGAACTTGGTCGAGAAATCATGCGCCGAGGAGGCGCGGTCGCGTGGGAGCACAAATCGTACGGCGATTTCGACGCGGGCATCGCCGACGATTTCCACTACTTTGGCCAGTTCCGCGCGGCAATCGACGGCGAAGCGGCGGCAGCCATACTTTTCAAAAGCCGCTTTGATCTCGGCGCGGGATTTGACCGGGTTGTGGTAATGAAACTTTGCGGCCGGCGTCACCGCGCGGACAGCAGCCATCTCGTGGACCGAAGCCACGTCCCAAATCTTGATGCCTGCGTCCGAAAGGGTCTTCAGAACCGCCGCCTCCGGGTTGCATTTGACGGCGTAGCTGACTTCGCCGGGAAAATGGCCGATGAACTGCCGTGCCCGCGCGGCAAGCTGCGGGGCGCTGAAACAGAACAGGGGCTCTTGCGGGGAGAGCGTCGCGGATACCTCGGCAGCGTCGCGATACTTGGGCACGGCGGCGCTTTTTGGAACAAGCTTCATGGCATGGCGGGGCATGGGCCGACTCCTTTTCCCTTTGAGGGTGCTACCTAAGTGTTGCGGGAGAGTGAATAAACCCTGCGAAATGTTGCGAGATGACGGATTGGGCATCATAATGACGGCGAATCTTGCGATACGACGGAAATGCGTTCAACCGGCAATGACGAGAAGCTGATCGCGCTCCTGAGGGCGAATGCGCGGGAGCCGGTGGCGTCGCTGGCGCGGAAGCTCAACTTGTCGCGCACAACGGTTCAGGACCGGCTAAGCCGGCTCGAGGAGAGCGGCGTCATTGCCGGTTACTCGCTCAAGCTTGGAAGCGAGGTGGACCGGGGCGGGATCAGCGCCTATGTGACGATTTCGGTGGAACCGCGCCGGCAAATCGATGTGGCGCAAGGCGTCGCACGGCTGCCGCAGGTGGAGACCTTGCACACAGTTAGCGGTAAGTTCGATCTGATGGCTCAAGTGAAAACGGCGACGGCGGAAGACATGGACAAGCTGATCGACAGGATCGGCCAGTTGCCGGGCGTCGACGAAATCGAAACCGCCGTCATTTTGTCGACAAAGGTCGACCGCAGATGAACTGACATGAAACGCGCTTTGATCCTCCTTTCCCTGCTCGTGTTACCGATGAACCCTGCTTGGGCGGAGACGGCGGCGCCGTCGTCGCAAGCGGAGATTACGCTGTCCTTCGCGCCGATCGTGCGGCAGACCGCACCTGCCGTTGTCAATGTCTATGCAAAGCGGATGGTGCAATCGCAAGGCAGAAGAGAGTTGTTTCAGGACCCCTTCTTCCGCCGCTTCTTCGGCGACGACGGCACCTTCGGAAGGCCGAGGGAAAGAGTGCAGAACTCGTTAGGCTCCGGCGTCATCGTCGACTCGCGCGGCCTGATCGTCACCAACAACCATGTCGTTCAAGGCGGTACCGACATTCGTGTGGTGCTGGCCGACAAGCGCGAGTTCGAAGCAGAGTTGCTATTGACCGACCCGCGAACCGACCTCGCCGTGCTCAGGATCGATGCGGGGGACGAGGACCTTCCAACGGTAACCTTGGGCGACAGCGACTCGCTCGAAGTTGGCGATTTGGTGTTGGCGATCGGAAATCCCTTCGGCGTGGGCCAGACCGTCACCAGCGGCATCGTCTCCGCGTTGGCGCGGACCCAGGTTGGCGTATCCGACTATCAGTTCTTCATCCAGACCGACGCCGCCATCAATCCGGGAAACTCGGGCGGCGCACTTGTTTCCATGAACGGCTCTCTTGTGGGCATCAACACCGCCATATTCTCGCGCTCCGGCGGCTCGATCGGGATTGGCTTCGCCATTCCCGTGAACATGGTGAAGACGGTCATTCAGTCGGCGGAAACGGGGAATACGGTGAAGCGTCCCTGGCTTGGCGCGGACTTGCAGGACGTGACGGCCGATCTTGCCGAAAGCCTGGGTCTTGCCCGGCCCGAGGGAGCGCTCGTCGCGGGTCTCAATCCCGATAGCCCGATGTTGCGTGCGGGCATCCGCCGGGGCGATGTCATTTTGGCTTTCGATGGCAAGCCCGTGGAAAGTGCGCGCGAACTGGGTTACCGCGCGGCCACGGCGACAATTGGCCAAGATGTCATCGTCGAGTATCGCCGTGCGGGTGTCGAGCATGAAACGAGCGTGCGCATGGTCGGCGCTCCCGAAACCATCGATCGTGAGGAAACGCTGCTTGAAGGCGAAAATCCGCTCGCTGGCTTGACGGTGGCGAACCTGTCTCCGGCGGTGGCGGAGGAACTTGGACTGAGACAGGCCGCGAATGGCGTGGTCTCCATGGCCGCGACCGCTCCACCCGCCAATCGTTTCTTCCGCCGCGGCGATATGATCGTCGAAGTCAACGGCGTCGGCATCGATACGGTCGAAACCTTGAAACGGGTGTTGTCGGCAGGCAGCGGCTTTTGGCGGATCGCCGTCCGCCGCGGAAATCGCGTTCTGCGTTTGACGCTGGGCGGATGAACGATCTCTTCAAAGCGGGCGGCTTGGGCGCGGACGCGCCACGCCCGTTGGCGGATAGACTGAGGCCGCAGAAGCTCGCGGATGTCGTTGGTCAGGATCACCTCGTTGGTCCCGAAGGCGCATTGACGCGCATGCTGACATCGGGCCGCGTGCCGTCGATCATCCTCTGGGGACCGCCCGGCACCGGCAAGACGACCATCGCGCGGCTTCTGGCCGGCGAAACGGGTCTTGCATTCGAGCAGATGTCGGCCATCTTTTCCGGCGTCGCGGACCTTAAGAAAGCTTTCGAACAAGCCCGTATAAGGCGCGAACAGAGCAGGGGAACCTTACTGTTCGTCGACGAGATTCATCGCTTCAATAAATCGCAGCAAGACTCGTTCCTTCCCTATGTCGAAGACGGGACCATCACTCTCGTTGGAGCCACGACCGAAAATCCGTCCTTCGAATTGAATGGCGCGCTGCTTTCCAGAGCCCAGGTCATGGTTTTGAACCGGCTCGATGCGGCAGCGCTTGAGGCGCTTGCGGCGCGCGCCGAGTTTCATGCAAAGCGCCCTTTGCCACTCACGCCTGAGTCCCGCGAGGCGCTGAAGGCGATGGCCGATGGGGATGGGCGCTACTTGCTCAATCTCGTCGAGGAGCTGTTCGCCGGCACGCCCGAAGGCAGCGAACCCTTGGACCCGGAAGCGCTTGCGGCTGCGGTTCGCAAACGGATGCCACTGTACGACAAGGCGGCGGATGGTCACTACAATCTGATTTCGGCGCTCCACAAATCGGTGCGCGGCTCCGATCCCGACGCCGCCCTCTATTATCTGGCGCGCATGCTGGTTGCCGGCGAAGACCCGCTGTTTCTGACGCGTCGTCTCGTGCGCATGGCGGTCGAGGATGTGGGGCTTGCCGATCCGCAGGCCTTGCAAGTGGCGCTTGCGGCCAAGGATACCTACGACTTTCTCGGTTCGCCCGAAGGCGAACTCGCGTTGGCCGAGGCCTGCGTTTACATCGCCACCGCGCCGAAATCGAACGCGCTCTACACGGCCTTCAAGGCCGCAACCGCGCGCGCCAAGGAAACCGGCTCGCTGATCCCACCAAAGATTATCCTCAACGCGCCGACGAAAATGATGAAGCAGCAGGAATATGGCGCAGGCTACCGCTACGATCACGACGAGCCCGATGCATTTTCGGGCCAGAACTACTTTCCGCAGGGCATGACGCGCGAAACTTATTATCATCCCGTCGAGCGCGGCTTCGAACGCGAAATCCGCAAACGCCTCGAATGGTGGGCTAAGTTGCGCAAGGATCGCGGCTCATTGGATTAATCGTCTCCACCGCCGGAACCGCTGTTCCCGCTGCCTGTTTGCTGAATAATTGCAATCCGACGCGGTTCATTTTTTTGACAGTGTCAATGACTAATCGACGTTTGGCGTCAATTTTGGACAATTGGATGGTGGAGGTTACGATGAAGAGCGCGAGAGTTTGGATCGTTGTGGCCGATGGCGCACGTGCGCGGGTCTATGAGCGGACCGGCAAGGGAGCAGCAATGACGGCCATCGAAAGAATGTCTCTTGAGGAAGAACATCCGCGTTCTTCGGAGCTGGGCAGGGACCGGCCAGCAAGAGTGAAAGAGTCTGCTTCTCCGACGAAGCACGGCATCGAGCCGGGCAGGGACCTGCACGAAGCCGCGGAAGAAGAATTTATCAAGCGGTTTTCCGCTTTGCTGACGGCTGAGTGGAACAGAGGGTCATTCGATCACGTGATACTGGTTGCCGCTCCACGAGCCCTTGGCTATCTCAGAGCAGCGCTTCCGTCTGCTCTGCGCAAAGTGGCTACGGCGGAGTTTGCAAAGGATATGACGCGTTCGAAACCGGAAGAGATCGCGAGTCTGATCGCCAGGGAATGAGCGTGGACTGCGTTGCGTTCATCACCCCGTTTGGATTTCCGCAAGAAACGCTTTCGCGAGATCGCGCAGCTTCGCTTCGCCGACGCCGTGAACTTCGGCAAACTCGGCTTCGGTCTTGGGCGCCTTCGACGCCATGTCGATGAGGCTGCGGTCGGAGAAGATCACATAGGGCGGCACGCGGCGCGCCTCGGCGATGCGGCGGCGGAGTGCTTTAAGCCGCGTCAGCAGTTCTGGTGGCGCGTCGTTTTGAACCGCGGCCTCGGCTTTTTTCCGAAGCCGTTTGCCGCCGCGCAACGTTTCGGCGCGGTAGAGAAAGTTGTCTTCGCTGGCAAGGAGCCCCTTCGCCCTGGGACCGAGTTTCATCGCGCCATAGCCTGAAACATCGATCCGCAGAAACCCTGATCCCACCATCTGCCGCATCAATGTCAGCCAATTGGTTCGCGACAGTTGCTTGCCCGATCCGAATGCGCTGAGTCGCGCGTGATTGAACTGCGCGATCCGCTCGGTCTCGCTGCCACGCAGAACGTCGGCGATGTGCGAGGGTCCGAACCGTTCGCCGGTGGCCAGGATTGCCGCGAGAACGGTCCGCCCCTCGTTGCTACCGTCGGTCAATTCTCTCGGATCGCGGCAGATATCGCAGTTTCCGCAGGGACCAGAGCTTTCGCCGAAGTAGGCCAATAGCATCTGGCGACGGCACGACGGAGCCTCGGCATAAGCGACGAGGGCGTCGAGCCGTTTGTGGTCACGCCGTTTCGCCATGTCATCGGCGTTGCTTTCCTCGACGAAGCGCCGGCGTTGCGCGATGTCGCCCAGCCCGAACAGCATGTGCGCCGCCGCCGGCAGCCCATCGCGCCCGGCGCGGCCGATCTCCTGGTAATAGGCCTCGAGGCTTCCCGGCATATCGAGATGAAATACGAAGCGCACATCCGGCTTGTCGATTCCCATGCCGAAGGCGATCGTGGCGCAAACCACAACCTCGGTCTCGCTCATGAACGTGTTCTGCGCCGCCTCGCGCGCCGCGGGTTGCATCCCTGCGTGATAGTGGATCGCCTTGAAACCTGCCGCGCGAAGCCGCGAAGCCGTCTCTTCGGTGTCCTTGCGCGACAGGCAATAGACGATGCCGGTTTCGCCTTGATGATCCGCCATGAAGCGGAGCAATTGTGTTGGGCCTGATGTCTTGGATACAACCGTCAGCGAGATGTTGGGCCGGTCGAAGCCCTGCACGAAGACGCGGGCGTCGCCGCCGAGGAGCTTCTGCACGACGTCGTTTCGCGTCGCTTCATCCGCCGTTGCCGTGAATGCGCCGATGGTGACGCCTGGAAACAATGTGCCGAGCTGAGCCAAAGACTCGTAGTCCGGCCGGAAACTCGGCCCCCATTGCGAAATGCAATGCGCCTCGTCGACGGCGATGAGAGCCACGGGAAGCTTTTGCAACGCGGCAATCATCCGCTCCGTCATCAGCCGCTCGGGCGCCAGATAGAGAATCGAGACCCGGCCTCCCGCGACATCGCGCCAGACCGCGACATTGTCATCCCGTTCCTGCGAAGAATTGATCGCCGCCGCGGCGACGCCCGAAAGCTTCAACGCCGCGACCTGATCCCGCATCAGCGCGACCAACGGCGAAACCACGAGCGTCAGGCCATCCGAAACGAGCGCGGACACCTGATAGCACAGCGATTTTCCAGATCCCGTCGGCATCACGGCGAGGACGTTTCTCCCCGCCAAAAGCGTGTCGATCACCGCCTCCTGCTGCCCGCGAAATTCGTCGAAACCAAAGACGTTCTTGAGAATGCGATGTTTCAGGGTGGACACGGGCGCGGTCGTAACAAACGGGCATCCGGCGCGCAAACACAAACGCCAGTCCAGGTGCGCGGGCCGCGCTCCCGGTTTGTGCAGTGCAGCTAGAACGCATACGCATTGAGATTGGGATTTGTCATACAATATCGCGCTTGACGCGGCCCGTTTGCCGCATGATCATCGCACATGGCCCGGATGGCACGGGACGCCAGTCTAGCCGAAAAATATGAAGCGTTCCGCATTCCGGAAGGGCCTCTAACCATGGGAGGACTACGAATGCTTGACGATCTCATCAACGAAGCGAAAACCCGGCGCGACGTCTTCAAGGCGATTGGCGCTACGGCTCTGGCCGGCGCGCTGTTCGCGGACGCGGGATTCGATCCCGCCATGGCCCAGGCACTTGCGCCAGCCGGAAAGCCGATGAAAGCCGCATTTTCGAATGCCGGCCTTCAGGCCACATGGTGCGCGCAAGGCAAACAGGCGGCGGAAGCCTGGGGCAAGCTGATGAATGTCGAGATCACCTGGTTCGACGGCGAACTCTCCGCCACCAAACAGCGGGCCGCCATCGACAACATGGCAACACAGAAGTGGGACTTCGTCGCGATCCAGACCTTCGGCATCGGAACGTTGACCGATCCGATCAAGAAGATGATCGATGGCGGAACGCCGGTGATCGCCATGGATACGCTGGTTGCTCCTCCGGGAACGGTACCGATCCACACCTTCATCGCGCCCGACAACATCATGATGGGCTCGGCCGTTACCTCGCAGGTGATGTCGGCGATCGGCGGCAAGGGCAATGTCGTGATGACCCAAGGCGCACTCGGCCATTCGGGCGCCCAGGGCCGCGCCAAGGGCTTCATGCAGGTGCTGGCGGCCTATCCCGATGTGAAGGTGCTGAACGAAGAGCCGGCCGACTGGGATGTAACCAAAGTGGCCCGCATCTGGGACTCGGTGCTGACTCAGAACCCGGACATTCAAGCGGCGTTTTTCCACAATGACGACATGGCTCTGGCCGCTGTCCAGGTCATGAAGCAGAAAGGCCGCGAGGGCATCGTCATCGGCGGCGTGGATGCGATGCCGCCTGCGGTGAACGCGGTGCTTGAGGGCACCATGCTGGCGACCGTGCGCAATCCGTCCTGCCGCATCCATGGCTGGTCGGTGGCGGCGGGTGTTGCCGCCGTGCAAGGAGGCGAGATGGCGGGCAAGGATATTCCCGACTACGTCCTCGCCGATGGACCGGTCATCACCAAGGAAACCGCACCCGGTCACCTCTGGCTGCAAAAGAATTTCCTGATCTGAGTGCCGGATGACGGACGAACAATCGGGCAGGGGTGGTGCGCCGCCCCTGCTTGAACTGACCGGTGTATCGAAATCCTTCGGCGGCGTCACGGCTCTGAGGGATGTCGATTTCACGCTCTATCCCGGCGAGATTCACGGCCTAGTCGGCGAGAATGGTGCTGGCAAGTCAACGATGATGAAGATCATCGCGGGAGTCCATCACGACTTCGAAGGTGTGATGAAGATACGCGGCGTGGAGACCCGGCTCCGTTCGGCGCGGGATGCCTTGGCGAGCTCCATCGGCATGGTGCATCAGGAACTTTCGATCGTTCCCGAACTTTCGGTCGCGGAGAATGTGTTTCTCGGCAAGCAGCCGCTGACAACGCTCGGCATCGTCGATTGGCCGCGCATGAACCGCGAGGCGAAGGCGCTGATTGCGAGCCTTGGTCTTGATATTGATCCGGCTGCGGCCATGGGCACGCTGCCCGTGGGCCTGCAGCAACTGGTGGAGCTTTCGCGCGTTCTGTTTTCCGGCGCGCAAATCATCATACTCGATGAACCGACTTCGGCATTGTCTCCGCCGGAGATCAGGCAGCTCTTCGATGTTCTGCGCAGGCTTCGCAGCGAGGGCCGGAGCATCATTTTCATTTCCCATTTCCTCGACGATGTGCTGGCGATCTCCGATCGCGTGACGGTGTTTCGAAACGGCAAGAAGGTGATTACGGACGAAACGCGGAAACTCACCAAGGACGCGGTCATCGCTCACATGATCGGCCGGGGCTCGATTGACATGCACATGGGCGAGGACGCGATGCTCGCGGGAGACGACAGCAAACCCGTTGTCCTGTCGCTTGAGAACGTGGGTGATGGCCGAACGCTGCACGACTTCTCGATCGAACTGCGCGCCGGCGAAATTACCGGTGTCTATGGCTTCATGGGCTCCGGGCAAATCGAACTTGCCAGAGCGCTGTTCGGCAAGCTGCCGTTGCGGCGCGGAAGCGTGAAGCTCGATGGAAAGCCCGTGCGCTTTCGCTCAACTGCGGGGGCGCGAAAGGCCGGTATCGCGTTCCTTCCCGAGAACCGGCAAATGATGCTGTTCCGCACCGAGCCCGTATTCAAGAACGTTTCGATCGCCATTCTCGACCGCATTCACCGGTTGCTTGTGAAACCGGCGGAGGAGAAACGCATCACCGAAGGCCACATCAAGGACCTGCAGATCAGACCGCCGCGCACCGAGATCGCACTGGGCTCGCTTTCGGGCGGCAATCAGCAGAAAGTGGCGCTGGCGAAGTGGCTGACGCATCTTCCGAAGGTGCTGGTTCTATCCGAACCCACGCGCGGCATGGATGTGGGCGCCAAGGAGGACGTGATCCGGATCGTGAAATCGCTCCGCGACAAGGGGGTCGCAATTCTCGTACTATCGGCGGAGCCGGAGACCATTCTGACGCTGGCGGACAGAGTGACAGTCATGAAGAAAGGCACGGTTGCGCGGCAGTTTTCTTCTGGCAAGATCGAAAAGGCCGATCTTCTGGCGGCGGCGTGAGGGGATAGATGCGATGACGGCAAGCGGCGAAACGGCGGTGGGCGGCGCGAGCGTCAAAGCGATTTCTGGCGGATCAGTTGCGCAACATTGCGCCGGTCATTACCCTGATTGCGCTCGTGATCTTCTTCAGCTTCGCGAGCAGCACCTTCTTCACTCTCGACAATGCGTTCAACATCATTCGCCAGCTGTCGATCACCGGCATCATCGCCGTTGGACTCACCTACGTTATTCTCACCGCCGAAATCGATCTTTCCGTGGCGGCGGTTGCGAATGCCATCGGAATCACGGTTGCTTACTTCACCATCCAGCCCGACTATGTGAACATCGCGAACGTCCCGATGCAAGGCTGGATCGCCGTCATCTTGGCTCTTCTGGCAGCGCTGGCGATTGGCCTCGTCACGGCAGGCGGCATCACCATCATCGGCATTCCCTCGTTCATCATGACGCTGGCCATGATGCAGATCGCCAACGGCATGTCCGCACTTCTCGTGCGCGGGCAGATTGCCTACTCATATCCCGAAATCGTTACGACGCTGGGTTCCGGAACCGCGTTCAGAATACCGATTGGCGTTGATGCTGCCGGCAAGGCGGCGTTCATCCCCATCGGCTGGACGATCATCGTTTGTCTCGCGTTCCTTGTTGCCGGGCATATCGTTCTCAAATACACGCGCTATGGCCGCTACATTTACATGGTCGGCGGCAACCGCGAGGCGGCGGAATATTCCGGCGTCAATGTAAAGCTGATCATTGGTTCTGTGATGGTGATCTGCGCCATGTGCTCCGGAGTCGCCGGCATGTTGGGCGTCGCCTATTTCGGATCGGCGCAGCAAAACCAGTTCGATACCTTCCTCCTCGATGCCATCGCTGCCGTGGTGGTCGGCGGAACGAGTCTATTTGGGGGCAGGGGCGGGATTGGAAACACGATCATCGGGCTCTTGGTGCTCGGTGTCGTCAACAACGGCCTCGATCATATTCAGATCGACAGTTTCCTGAAGATATTGATCCGGGGTTTGATCCTGCTCGCGGCGCTGATCATCAATATCTATGCGCAGAAGCTGAGAGAGTCGGGCTGAGGACTCACCAGGGCAGCGGTTTCTCGTCCCGGAAAAATCCTCCGGTGGGGCCGCCGGGCTCCAGTGTTGCGGCCCAAACGATACCTGCGGCACCTTCCTTGATGCTGCGCGGCGCATCATCGCCGCCCATGCCGGTGCGCACCAGCCGGGGCACACCGAGTTCACCATGATGCCGCGATCCGCCAGTTCCTTTGCCAGCGTGACCGTCAGCACATTCACCGCTGCTTTCGACGCACGATAGCCAAAAAACCCGCCGCCCATCTCGGCCAGTCCCGCCATGCCCGTTGAGACATTGACGATGCGCGCGTCTTGAACGAGTTGCGGCGCGACTGCGCGCGTCAAACGCCATGTTCCCAGAGCGTTGACATTGAACGAATTCGAGACCGCCTTGTCCGCCGCGCCAAGCACGGTCTTGCCGCGGCCGCCATTCGAATGCCGCTTGTCCTGCTCTGGCAGAATGCCCGCGCAG
>JAAURV010000278.1 GCA_012032065.1 Hyphomicrobiales bacterium | reverse complement strand
TGATCGCTCGCGCCTTGCCGATGCGCGCCGCCGCATGAACGAAAGCCCGCTTGGAGCTGCGGCTCTTGCGGGCACATCGTTCCCCATCGACCGCACCGTCACCGCGAAAGCACTCGGCTTCGACCGGCCCACGCGCAACTCGCTCGATTCGGTGGCCGACCGCGATTTCATTCTCGAAACACTTGCCGCCGCCGCGATTTGCGCCACGCATCTCTCGCGGCTGGCCGAGGAAATCGTCATCTGGTCCACGGCGCAATTCCGCTTCGTGAAACTCTCGGACAAGTTCACCACCGGTTCGTCGATCATGCCGCAGAAGCGCAATCCCGATGCGGCGGAATTGGTGCGCGCCAAGCCGGGGCGCATCTTGGGCGCGCTCATCTCATTGCTCACCGTGATGAAAGGCCTGCCGCTCACCTATTCGAAAGACATGCAGGAAGACAAGGAACCGGCCTTCGACGCGCTCGATTCGCTCTCGCTTGCGATCGCCGCCACCGCCGGCATGGTCCGCGACATGGAGCCCGACAAGGAAAACATGTGGAAGGCCGCGGCATCCGGTTTCTCTACCGCGACAGACCTTGCCGACTGGCTCGTCCGTACACTGAAGATACCGTTCCGCGACGCCCATCACGTGACCGGATCCCTCGTTGCGCTTGCCGAGAAGAAGGGCGTGGACCTGCCCGATCTGGCGCTTGGCGATATGCAACGCATCGAGAAACGCATCACCAAAGATGTCTACAAGGTGCTAAGCGTCGAGGCGTCAGTCTCCTCGCGCACAAGCTTCGGCGGAACAGCACCCGCCAATGTCAAATCCGAGGCCCAGCGCTGGCTCAAACTGTTGAAGGATCGATCATGAGATATTTTTTCTGGCCGCTCTTCTCGTCCTCTCCGCTTGTGGCGTGAAAGGCGATCCCGAGCCGCCGCCGGAATTCACCCAGGCGCGGTAACCCATGCATCACTTCGCCTACAAAGACGGCGTGCTGCACGCCGAGAACGTAAACCTTCGCGCCCTTGCCGAGGAAGTGGGAACGCCGTTCTATTGTTATTCGACGGCCACGCTCGAGCGCCACTACAAAGTGATGGCGCAGGCCTTCGGGGGCACGGATCACATGATATGCTACGCCATGAAGGCCAACTCAAACCAGGCCGTGATCAAGACCATGGCGGCCATGGGGGCCGGCATGGACGTGGTGTCGGAAGGCGAACTTCGCCGCGCCCTCGCCGCGGGCGTTCCGGGCCGTAAGATCGTATTCTCCGGTGTCGGCAAGACGGCGCGGGAAATGGCGTTCGCGTTGAAGGAAGGCATCTCCTGTTTCAATGTCGAATCCGAACCCGAGCTAGAACTTCTTTCGAGCGTCGCCGAGCGCACCGGCCAGCGCGCCAGCGTGTCGATCCGCGTCAATCCCGACGTCGATGCCAAAACCCACCATAAAATCACCACGGGCCTCTCCGGCAACAAGTTCGGCATTTCCTGGACCAAGGCGCCGGAAGTCTATGCCCGCGCCGCTCAGCTTCCCGGTCTCGATGTCTCCGGCATCGACATGCATATCGGCAGCCAGATCACCGAGCTTGCGCCCTTCGAACAGGCCTTCAAGCTGATGGCCGAACTCGCCGCGCGCCTGAGGTCGGAGGGTCACTCAATCCGCCATCTCGATCTGGGCGGCGGCCTCGGCGTTCCCTATCGCGGCACCAACGACGTTCCTCCGCACCCGGACGAATATGCCGCGATGGTGAAGCGCACGTTGGGCCACCTCGGACTCAAATACGTGCTGGAACCGGGCCGCATGATCGTCGGCAACGCCGGCATCCTGGTCTCGCGGATCATCTATGTGAAGGAGAACGAAGGCAAGCATTTCGTCATCCAGGATGCCGCGATGAATGATCTCATTCGCCCCACGCTCTACGATGCCTGGCACGATATTCTGCCGGTCCGCGAGGACAGCGGCGAGACGCTGACCGCCGATGTCGTCGGCCCCGTATGCGAGACGGGCGACTATCTGGCCCTCGACCGCCGCTTGCCGAAGTTCGAACAGGGCGATCTCATCGCCTTCATGACCGCCGGAGCCTACGGAGCAGTGCAATCGAGTAGCTACAATTCGAGGCCCCTGGTGCCGGAAATCCTTGTCAAAGACGGAAGTTGGTCCTTGGTCCGTCCGCGCCAGACTTACGAGGAACTGATCGGGCAGGACCGCCGCGCTCCATGGCAAAATTAGGCATCCGGTCACATTAACGTTGGTTTGGTGACCGGTATGGGCACAATTCGGCCCATCTGTGTTAGAATACTGCTCTAATGGAGCAAAACCCCCGCCGCCGCATCGAGCGCAAGATAACGCTGGCCCGCCTCGGCATGGCCTTCGAGGCGGCGTGGTCGGCCTTGTTGTGGCCTTTGGTGATTGCAGCGGTGGCCGTGGCTGCGATCGTTTCCGGCCTTATTCCGCGCCTTCCGGAATGGCCACGTTACGGGCTTCTGTTAGCACTTGCACTTGCCTTTGGCTGGTCGTTCAGGAGCTTGGCCACGACGCGCTGGCCAAGCCGCGAGGCCGCCATGCGCCGTCTCGAACGGCAGTCGAGCCTCTCCCACCGCCCTGTCTCCACCTACGAGGATGGCCTCGCCCCCGAAGCCGCGAGCGAAGCAGGCCGCGCGCTATGGGAGGCCCATAAATTTCGCATTCTGGAAAAGCTGAAGAACCTCCGCGCCGGAACGCCCCGTTCCACCTGGCGCGATCTCGACCCGAATGCGCTGCGCGTCCCCGCGCTTTTGTTGCTGGCCGCAAGTCTTTTCCTCGGCACCGGCTCGATCCGCGGCAACCTCGCGGACACGGTACGCCTCGCTCCTCAAGCCGCAGCCATTCCGGTTACCGTCGATGCCTGGCTGAAACCGCCCGCCTACACCGGGAAGCCGCCGCTGATGCTGACAAGCCCGGCCATGACCGAACGCCTCAAGGCAGGCGGCGAGATACTCGTTCCCGAAAACAGCGGCCTCAGCGTTCAGGTCAACGGCGCTACCCAACCCATGCTCCGCTTCTTCGCCATGACCGGCAAGAACGAGGCAGGAGCGGAACTCACCGACGTCCAGTCCAAGGTGAAAGTGGACAAGGGCCAGCTCAAAGCCGAAGCGCAAGTGCCAAGGCCATCGGTCATCAAAGTGTTCGATGGCGCTACCGAACTTGCAAGCTGGCCTGTGGCAGTGATCCCCGACGCGCCGCCGCGGATCAACTTCCGCAACGAGCCCAAATCCGAGGCGCTCGGCAATCTCACGATCGATTGGCATGCATCCGATGACTATGGCGTTGCCAGCGTCACGTCCGAGATCGGCCTTTCCGACAATCAGGAAGACGGCATGGGCTTTGCCACCGATGGCGTGTTCCTGTTCGAAGCGCCGGAATTTCCCGTCGCATTGAAGCGCGCCGCTCCGAAGAAAGAGGATGGCGCCTCGTCCGCCAATCTCTCGGCCCATCCCTGGGCCGGGCTCATGGTCGAGATGACTCTCGAAGCCAAGGACGCCGCGGGCCGCACCGGCAAGTCCGAAACCAAGACCTTCAAGTTGCCCGAGCGCCTCTTCGTCCATCCGCTCGCCAAGGCGCTGGTCGAACAGCGCAAGCAACTCGTGCTCGATCCCGAAAACGCAGCGCCGGTGAAGCGGCTGATCGATGCACTGCTCATCTATCCCGATGGCCTTGTGCCCGAAAGCGGCGTTCATGTTTCCATGGCGTCGATCTCCTCGCGGCTGGGCAATGTCGAAAGCCATGACGACATCAAGCTGGCGATCGATCTTCTCTGGCAGACGGCACTCGCAGTCGAGGACGGCGATCTCGCCGGTGCGCGCGCCGAACTCGAAGCGCTGCGCAAGGAGCTTCAGCGCGCGCTTGCCGAAGGAGCGCCCCCCGAGCGCATCAAGGAATTGATGAAGAAGATGCGCGAGGCCATGGACAAGTACATGCGCCAGCTCGCGGAAGAGAGCTTGCGCGCCAGCAACAGGGACAGGATCAACAGCAGCAACGTCAGGCAGGCCGCGAAATCTCTCCGCAGGACCTGCAGAAGATGATGGACATGATCGAGAAGCTGGCGGAGAGCGGCGCCAACGAAGCGGCGCAGGATCTGCTGGCCCAACTCGACGAAATCCTGCGCAACTTGCAGCCCGGACAGCCGCGTCAGGCCGGCCCATCCCAGGATGGCGGCCCGATGTCCGAAATGCTCGACAAGTTGACCGAACTGATGCGCAAGCAGCAGCAGTTGATGGACGAAACCCAACGGCTGCCACAGCCGGGTGCGGGCGATCCTTCCGGCGAGGAAGGCAACGAGCCCGGAGCCAATGGCCAGCGCGGCGATCCCAACGGCCTCGCGGGCGAGCAGGAAAGCCTGGGCGATCTCCTCGAGTCAGATGATGCGGCAGTTGGGCCAGAACGGCTTATCGGCGCCCG
>JAAURV010000277.1 GCA_012032065.1 Hyphomicrobiales bacterium | reverse complement strand
AAAGTTGCGCTAAATTATTGATTTTCGAGCACCTTATCGGCGATCAGTTGATTCCAACTGATCGCCGGGTGCTCTAGTTGCTAGACTTTCCCGTCTTGTTGCAAACGGCCTAGTTCGAACCCCAAGAGCGGATTGGCGCGTTCGTTCTCGCCGAGGATCGCCGCCGCCTGGCCGCAATCGTCGCGCATCTGCGCGGTGAGTTCGCCGACGCTTGCGAAACGGCGGTCGGGCCGGATCAAGCGGGCGAACTCGACCATCATGGTGCGGCCATAGAGATCGCCGTCGAAGTCGAGCAGGAAGACTTCGAGAAAGCTGCGGTTGGTTTCGAATGTCGGCCTGTCACCGAAATAGCCGGCCCCCCGCCAGATCGGGTCTTTCGGACGATCGGCATACCGCACGCGCACCGCGTAGATACCGCGATAGGGCTCGGCGCCTTTTTCGAGCACGATGTTGATGGTGGGAAAGCCGATCTGGCGGCCGCGCTTGTCGCCTTCGACGACGGCGCCCATGATCGTCCACATGTAACCAAGCTCGTGGTTGGCCTGCGGTACGTGGCCGCGGCGGAGCGCCGAGCGGATCGAGCTTGATGCGAAGGGCGCGCCGCCGTTGCGGCCGTCTGTCACCTGTTCGACGGCGCTGACGCCGAAGCCGAGTTTCTGGCCAAGCTGGCGCATGATTTCGGAGTTGCCGCGGCGGCCCCGGCCGAAATGAAAGTCGTAGCCGGTGACCACATGCGAAACGCCGAGACGCTCCGCCAGATGCAGGCGCACGAAGTCTTCGGCTTCAAGACTGGCGAGTTCCTTGTTGAACGGAATGACTTCCGCGTAAGAAGCACCGAGCGCTCCAATGAGTCTTGCCTTCATCGGCAATGGCGTGAGGCGGAAGACCGGTTCGCCGGGCTTGAAGTGGCTGCGAGGGTGCGGTTCGAAGGTGACGACGCCCCAGGGCTTGCCCGCTTCGCTTGCGCGTTGCCGCGCCTCCGAAAGAAGGCGCTGATGGCCGCGATGCACGCCGTCGAAATTGCCGATGGCGACCACGCCGCCGCGCAGGTTTTCCGGCAGCGTCAACGGATTTTCGAGCAGCAGCATCAATCCCTCGCCGATCCGCGCGACGGAACGAACACGACCGCTTCGCCCTTCACCACTGGTTTGCCTCCGACTTCGCATACGCAATTAAACTTCACGCGCGCCCGCGAGAGATCGATGTCGACGATCGTCACGCTTGCCCGCACATGATCGCCGATACGCACAGGAGCGAGAAAATTCAAGGTCTGGGAGACATAGATGCTGCCGGGGCCGGGCATCTGGGTTCCGAGCACGGTCGAGATGAAGCTGGCGCTCAAGATGCCGTGAGCGATGCGGCCGCGGAAGAAGGTACCCGCCGCGTAGGCTTCGTCCATGTGCACGGGATTATGGTCGCCCGAGACTTCGGCGAAGAGTTGGATGTCGCGCTCGGTGACCTCGCGTTCGTAGAAGCTCTCCATGCCGATGGCGAGGTCTTCGATGCAGTTGGTTTGAAGGTCATTCAACTCAGGTCCAGTCCAGGCGCTCGACCGTTTTGACGATGCGCGCGCCGGGCACTCTCTTCTGGACGCTTCGGGTGAGCGCTTCAAGACCACTTTCGGCTTGGGTGATGCCATCGGCGACCAGCACGGCATCGACGCCAAAGTCCGCCGCGCCGCGGATGTCCGTGTCGGGCCCGTCGCCGATGGCGAGAATTTCGGCCTTGGCTATCGTGCGCCCGGCAATCGACTGGGCTTTGCGCCGCGCCAGTTCGTAGATCGGCTCGTATGGTTTGCCCGCCATCAGAACCGTGCCGCCGAGCCCTGATAGGCATCCGCCAGCGCGCCGGCGCAGAACAGGATGCGGCTGCCGATCCGCACGATCTTATCGGGATTGGCGCAGATCATTTCGAGATCGCGGGATTTGATCGAGGCCAAGAGTTCGCGATAATCATCGGGCGTCTCGGTGCGATCGTTGAACAGGCCCGTGCACAGAACGGCCTTCGCGTCATCGAGAGGCACGCGCTGGACATCCAGGCCCTCGAAGATCGAGTGATCGCGCTCGGGGCCGAGATGAAAGATGCGGCCGCCGCCATGTTCCTCGATCAAGGTTCGCGTGACATCGCCGGAAGTGACGATGGCGTCGTGAGTTGCACGCGGAACGCCGATGGCGGCGATCTGCTTCTCGACGCCCACGTTGCTCCTCGGCGAGTTGGTGACGAGAATGACGATGCCGCCGTTGGCGCGGTGACGGCTCAGAGTATCGGACGTGGCGGGGTTCGGCGTGTGGCCATCATGGACGACGCCCCAGATGTCGCAGAACCAGACGGGATAGCGGCTCGACAATTCATGCATGCGGCGAAGCGTCTATGGCAAAAGCAGCGCTGGCGAAAGCCTTATGCGGCGGCGCGGTCCTGCACGGGCATGTCGGAGGCTTCCGCCTTGACCCGGCGCGGCGGCGCGAAATATTCGCCCGAGGCGAAGCGCGCGATGCGGGCGGCGCTCGCCGCCTGGGTGCGGTTGGCGATATCGGTGACGACCAGCTGGAACTGCATGGCGCGGCCGAACTGGGCGAATTCCTGCCAGGCAGGGCCAGGCCCGTAACCGGCATCGATCGATTTCGCATCGACAGCGAGGAAGCGCACGCCCAGCTTGCGCAAGGCCGGGAGATCGAGGCCCACGATCGACACGCCGCTCAGTCCCATCTGTACGCCGCGCTGGGCAAGCCGCGCCAGGCCCTCAATCGCGGGCGGAGTTAACGTGCCCAAGGACTGATGCTGAATTTCGAGTGTCACCGCGCTTGCGACATCGCGCCACTCGTCGATCAATCCGGCCAGCCTCTCGATGGCGAGACCGTCGGCCAGCGTCGCAGCGCCAAGGGGCAAGAAAATGCGCATCTGATCGTGGCGCTCGCGGAGACGGCGAATGACCGGGAGCGCCAGCTTAGCCATGTGCAGATCGAGCGACGGGCGCAAGCCCCCACGGTCGGCGTTGGAGAGAACCGTTGCATGAGGAAGCTCGCTTCCCAACTCGTTGGTCATGCCGATTCGGGCGCGGTAGTGGGCGGTGAAATTATTGGTGAGATCGATCACCGGTTCGAGCAGCAGCGAAATGCGTTCGCGCGGCGGCATCGTAGGTTGCGGCGGCGGAGCCGCCACGCGGCGCGCCGCATTGGCGGCATCGCGCTCGTAGCGCTTGGAGAGATCGCGGAAAGATTCGCGGATCGACTTCATCTCCTCGACCACCGACGGCTGCGGTTCGCGCGCATGCTGGCGAAAATCCGCAAGTTCGCGGGCGAAGAGATCGAGGCGGTCGCGGTTGTCGGCGGCGGTTGCCGAAGATGCATCAATCGAGCGGCTGAGGATTGCAATCCGGGAGGCGAGATAGGTTCCCTTGGACCAAATGCCGAAGGCAGTGATGGCAAGCGCCATGGACAACAGCGCCACCGCCACCGGAAGGGCAGCCGGTACGGCCTGCGTTTCGAATACGGAAATTCCTGCCAGGACCAGGCCCGCCAGCGCGAAGAGCGCCACGGCGAAGACCCACGTCCACTCGCGTCCACTCATACCTTCGTTCCGCTCCCGACCGAATCAGTGGGCCGGAGAGTAACCTACTCTCCGGCCCAAAGGAAACCCGCGAATGGGTGGTGTGGATCACGCCACCGATTTCAGCACTTTCGGCAGCTTGTCGGTGAACAGCTCATCGATCTGGTTCTCGGTGATGATGAGCGGCGGCGAGAAGGCCAGCGTATCGGCGGTGATGCGGATCATCAGGCCGTAGTCGTGGAAGGCGTTTTCCATGGCCTTGTAGGCGCGAAGTCCGGGCGTGCCTTCGACCGGCTTCAGGTCGATCCCCGCGACGAGGCCGATGGTACGGATATCCTCCACCAGCGGGTTGCCTTTGAGCGTGAAGGCCGCATCGGCCCAAACACTCTCAAGCTTCTTGGCGCGCTCGAAGAGATTTTCGTCGCGGTAGAGTTCCATCGTGGCAACGCCAGCGGCGGCCGCCATCGGATGGCCGGTGTAGGTATAGCCGTGGAACAGCTCGATCACATGATCGGGGCCGCTCATGAAGGCGTCGTAGATGCCTTGGCGCACCAGGCAGCCGCCCATCGGCACTGTTCCGGAGGTGACGCCTTTCGCGAAAGTGAGAATGTCCGGAACCACGCCGAACCGCTCCGCCGCGAAGGCATGGCCCAGGCGGCCGAAGCCGGTGATCACTTCGTCGAAGATAAGCAGGATGCCGTGCTTGTCGCATATCTCGCGGAGCTTCTTCAGATAACCCTTGGGCGGCGGCAGCACGCCGGTCGATCCGGCCATCGGTTCGACGATCACGGCGGCGATTGTCGAGGCATCGTGCAGCGCCACGAGGCGTTCGAGTTCGTCGGCGAGGTGGCCGCCCCCACTCGGGCTCGCCTCT
>JAAURV010000276.1 GCA_012032065.1 Hyphomicrobiales bacterium | reverse complement strand
AGAGCCTTGCCGCGATTTCATCGGCGGCCTTGGCAATGGCCGGCAGCGCCGCTTCCACGGAAGCGATGGCTCGGCGCTGGCCATCGAGCAGGGCTTTAAGCACCCTGTCGGACGGCCATGTATCGATGCCTTTGACGGAAGCAAGTGCCGATTCGGTCTCACGCTGCATGGCAGTGCACATAGCGTATCGGGTTGGCGAGGGGAATTGGCCTGGGCGATGAACATCGCATGAACCGCCAGTTCAGACTTGCCTCAGGCGCCCAGGTTTACTCTCTGCGCCACTTCCAGCCAGGAGATCACAGCGATGACCCTCTACCTTGACAACCTCCCAAACTTCTATGTCGGCACGGACCTGAACGATCAAGTGTCGGGACTCGACGGAGCCGATGTGCTCTTTGGCGGCAAGGGGGCCGATTGGCTCTACGGCGATGCCGGCAATGACTCCCTTGCAGGCGACGCCGGCGTAGACCTGCTTTTGGCGGCACGGGTGCCGACACGGCTTATTATGCGTTCTACACCTCCGGCGTCACCGCGAGCCTGCAACTGGGCTACGGCTACCAGACATCGCTGGGCAAGGGTGCGGACGCCGACTACTTTTTCGACATCGAGAATGTGACCGGCTCCAACTACGACGACAGCCTTGAGGGCAATGACAGCGCCAACATCCTCAAAGGACTTGATGGCAGCGACTACATCTATGGCTACGGCGGCAGCGATACTTTGGAGGGTGGTTTGGGCTATGACCATCTGATTGGCGGCGCCGGAGCCGATACTTTGAACGGAGGCGCGTCGATAGATGCTGCGGAGTATTCCGGGTCGAAAGCCGGTGTCTCGGTGAATCTGACCACCGGCGCTGCGTCTGGCGGCGATGCGCAAGGCGACACTTTGATCGGTATTGAGTCGCTTTGGGGTTCGGACTTTGCCGACACACTTGCGGGCGATGCAAACTCGAACTTTATTGTATGCGACAATGGTGGCGATGTCGCGAATGGCGGGGCGGGACAGGACGTTCTTTACGGTGATGGCGGGAAAGACATGCTCATAGGCGGCGGGGGCATGGACCAGATCGTCGGTGGGCAGGGCATCGACAAGCTTTACGGGTCTGGCGACCGAGATCAATTCGTCTTCTACACCGGCGACAGTCTTGCCGCTACACCCGATCAGATCATGGACTTCGTCCATCTTGTGGATTGGATCGACGTCAATGGCATGGATGCGAAGAGCGCGACGGCGGCTGACGACGCCTTCACCTTCATCGGCACCTCAGCCTTCACGCCAGGTGTCCAGGGTCAGCTCCGCTACGAGCAGGTTGGGGCCAATACGCTGGTCTACGGCGACACGAACGGTGATGCGGTTGCGGATTTTGCAATTCAGCTTACCAACTACAGCGGGTTGCTGACGGCGGCCGACTTCATACTATGATGGAGCTTCCATGCCTATCTGCTTCACGCGAGTTTAGCGGCAAACTCCCCACTGTACTCGCATGAAGGACGTGAACATCCTCTACTGCTCTACCTTCCTCACATAACACTTCCACTCCTTCGGTTGGCACGCGGCGCCAACGCTGGAGCAGGTGAATTTCTTCGCTGCATCCACGCTGCACACTTCGCAGTCGTGCGAGACGAGTTCGCACTTCTTTGCGGTGTCGGCCTGGAGTTCCGCGAAGCTCCGGTAGGTCTTGATCGTGAAATCGTCCGCGAATGCGGGCGTTGCCAGCAGCATCAGTGCAATCGCCAGACGCATCCTCATCCCACCTGCCCCCGATGCCGCAGGAAATGATCCGCCAGCACCAGCGCCATCATCGCTTCGCCGACGGGAACGGCGCGAATGCCGACGCATGGATCGTGGCGGCCTTTGGTCGAAATGTCCGTGTCGTTACCATCTTTCGTGACCGTGCGGCGGGGCGACAGGATTGAAGATGTGGGTTTCACGGCGAAACGCACGACGATATCCTGGCCTGACGAAATGCCGCCCAGAATTCCGCCCGCGTTGTTCGAGAGAAATTCGGGCTTGCCATTTTTCATGCGGATTTCGTCCGCGTTCTCTTCGCCCGAGAGTGCGGCGGATGCGAAGCCAGCGCCGATTTCCACACCTTTGACCGCATTGATGCTCATCATCGCGGAGGCCAGATCTTGATCGAGCTTTCCATAGATCGGAGCACCCCATCCCGCCGGAACGCCCGAAGCCACAACCTCGATCACGGCGCCACAGGAGGAACCTGCCTTGCGCACGCCATCGAGATAATCTTCCCATTGGGCCACGGCCTTGGCATCGGGCGAGAAGAACAGATTGTTGCCGACTTCCTTCCAGTCCCAGTTCTTGCGATCGATTGCGTGCGGACCCACCTGCACCAGCGCGCCGCGAATGACGACGCCGGGAATGACCTTCCGCGCCACCGCACCCGCCGCCACGCGCGACGCCGTTTCTCGCGCCGAGGAACGGCCGCCACCGCGATAGTCGCGAAGGCCATACTTTGCGTGATAAGTGTAGTCGGCATGACCGGGGCGAAACTTGTCGCGGATATCGCTGTAGTCCTTGGAGCGCTGATCGACATTTTCGATGACGAGCGCAATCGGCGTGCCCGTCGTCACTTGCCCGTCAGTGCGGTCGTCCTCGAAGACGCCAGAAAGAATCTTCACTTCGTCCGGCTCGCGCCGCTGCGTGGTGAAGCGCGACTGGCCGGGTTTGCGCTTGTCGAGATAGGCCTGAATGTCCGCCGCCGTCAGTGCAATGCCGGCGGGCAGCCATCGACAACGCAGCCGATTGCCAGCCCATGGCTTTCGCCAAAGGTGGTCATGCGGAAGAGATGGCCGAATGTATTGTGCGACATGGCTGCCTGATTAGGCGGCTCCGCCCTGCGCGTCAAACCAGTCAGCGTTCTTGTCCTGCAGGCGGCAGTAGCAGCCTTGCGGTGTGCGAAGCCCGACCGTGCTGGCGGGATCGAGCCCTGCCACATGGCCGATGAGGCAGCGCCCAATGGCGCCATGGGCGACCACCACGGTGGGCCGGTCTATTCCGGCGAGCCACGCGCTGATCCGCTCATTGCCATCGGCATAACTCTCGCCGCCCTCGGGCCGCCAGGCGTAGCGGCCGTCATCGTCGGCAGGGTAAACGGGAGATGCCTTGAGCTCCCAGAACGGTTTTCCCTCCCAGATTCCGAAGCCCAGTTCCTTCACCGCGGCATCTTCCTTGACCCGGTGGTCCGGCAGATCGAGCGCCGCCAGGATATAGGAAATTGTCTGCTTCGCCCGGGTGAGCGGGCTCACGATGAAATCGAATTGGGAGATTCCGGGAAGCGCCGCGAGCAGGGAAGCAATCTCGCGCGCCTGAAAATGGCCTCTCTCGTTCAGCGGCGTGTCGATCCAGCCCTGGATCAGGCCCTGCTTGTTCCAGTCGGTCTCGCCGTGCCGGACAAAGTAGATGGGAGGACGGCTATTCACTGCCTTGCGAAACGGTGATGTCGGGCGCATCCGGATTTTTCATGCCCACAATGTGATAACCCGCATCCACATGCATGATTTCGCCGGTAACGCCGCGGCCCAGTTCGGAGAGTAGATAGAGCGCGCTGTCGCCCACTTCCTCGATTGTAACAGTGCGCCGCAGCGGCGAATTGTATTCGTTCCAGCGCAGGATGTAACGGAAGTCGCCAATGCCTGAGGCAGCGAGCGTCTTGATCGGGCCCGCCGAGATTGCATTGACACGGATGTTCTTGGGGCCGAGATCGGCCGCCATGTATCGCACCGATGCCTCGAGCGCCGCTTTCGCAACGCCCATGACGTTGTAGTGCGGCATCCACTTCTCCGCACCATAGTAGGTGAGCGTCAGCAACGAGCCGCCATTGGTCATCAGCTTCTCGGCGCGTTGCGCGATGGCGGTGAAACTGTAGCAGCTGATCTGCATCGTCTTGGTGAAGTTATCCGCCGTGGTATCGACATAGCGGCCCGTCAGCTCCTCCTTGTCGGAGAAGGCGATGGCGTGAACCAGGAAATCGAGCCGGCCCCATTCCTTGCCGATCGTCTCGAACAGCGCATCGATCGAGGCCGCATCGGTCACGTCGCAAGGCAGTACCAGCTTCGAACCGATTTCGGCGGCAAGCGGTTCGACCCGTTTCTTGAGCGCATCACCCTGATAGTTGAAGGCAAGCTCGGCGCCTTGCGCCGCGCAGGCCTTGGCGATGCCCCAGGCAATCGAACGGGCATTGGCCACGCCCATGATGAGGCCGCGCTTGCCGGCCATCAAACCTTTGTTTTCGCTCATTGATCCACCAAGAACGGAATGTCCCGAAGCCCCCGGAAACAGGCCGCGTTAATTGGCATACCCCGGCCCCAAGGTCCACTGGAAAGAAATTGGGCGGAGGCGAGCGCCGCACAGCATTGCGCAAGCCACACCTGCAAGACTTGGGTTATGGTAGGGGAAGGCC
>JAAURV010000275.1 GCA_012032065.1 Hyphomicrobiales bacterium | reverse complement strand
CAGGTTCAGGTTCGGACCGTTCAAAATGTAGATTGTGTTCATGTCCCCCGATTCCTCCCCGGGGACTCTTATATGTGGGGCAGGCGGATTAGCCAATGCTTGGCATCATTCACCCCTATCACGCCCGCGGCGCGAAAGGGGTGGAACCTAGCACAACTTGCACCCCCCGCCGGCGCGGACTTCCTGGATGGCGGCCATCAGGCCGTCTTGCGGCAAATAGCCTGGAACCACCGTCTGATCGATGATGAAGGCAGGCGTGCCGTTGATGGCGAGCGATTGGGCGAGCGCCTGATTGTCCGCGATCAAAGCTGCGATTGCCGGGTCCGCCATGTCGGCCTTGAGCTTTGCCATGTCGAGGCCCTTCGCGGCGGCGAGCTCGTCGACAATGGCGGCGTTGATCTTGCCCTCATGGCCGAGCATCGCAAGATGAAGCTCCCAGTACTTACCTTGCTTCTTAGCGGCCATCGCCGCGCGCGCGGCATAGTCCGAGTCCTCGCCGAAAATCGGGAACTCGACCAGCACGAAGCGCAGATTCTTGTCGGCTTCGATCAGCTTCACGACTTCGGGAAGGCCCTTTTTGCACCAGCCGCAATTGTAGTCGAAGAACTCGACCATGGTGACATCGCCCTTGGGGTTGCCGGCGACGAAGTGAGCATCGCTGCGGAACACCTTGTCGGCGTTGGCGTGAGCGCTTCCTTGCGCACCGCATTCTTCCGCCAGCTTCTCTTTTCTGTTCGAGCGCGGCACTTCAGTTCGCGCAGAAGCTCGGGGTTCTCGAGAAGGTATTGGCGCACGACCTCGCCGATTTCCTTTTTCTGCGCGTCGTTGAACGCGGCGGCATAAGCGGCGCCCGCGGCGGCGAGCGAGAAGGCAATCGCGGCGGATCTCAGGATGGATTTGAGCATTTGGGGTCTCCTTGCGCGGTTTTGCGCTTCCAGGGCCAAGCTGGCAAGCCTCACTTGCGCTCGGCGATGGTCAAAATATCGTTAGCCCGGAGCCATTCGGGGCTGCCCTGCTTGAAGCGCGACTGGGCGATCTTGGCCTTTTCCATTGCCAATTCGCGGTCGCCCGAAAGCAGCGATGCCTCGGCCGTCGCCAGT
Source organism: Hyphomicrobiales bacterium (assembly GCA_012032065.1). GTDB lineage: Bacteria > Pseudomonadota > Alphaproteobacteria > Rhizobiales > Aestuariivirgaceae > Aestuariivirga. The sequence continues at coordinate 3,322 of JAAURV010000275.1, read as the reverse complement.
TCGGCGCGGGGAATGTCGTTCAACTGGCCATAAGCAAGCGCCATGAAACGGTAGAGCTGCGGCGTCTGGCCTTCGCTCTTGCGCGCGGCGCGCAGCAGATCGAGGGCCGGCTTGGCATTGCCCGCATTCTCCGTTCCGATCAGCGCCTGGGCCAGCATCATTTGAATGAGCCCGTTGCTGGGAAGCAGCTTGTTGGCCTGGCGGAGCGGCCCCACGGCCTTGGCCGGCTGGCCGCCTTCGAGCAGCGCCTGGCCTTTGAGTTCCCAGAAATAGGGGTTCTCCGGAAGCTCGTCGACGAGGCTGTCGATCAGAGGCAGCGCGTTCTTGAGATCGCCCTTGCGGAACATCGAAATGCTCCGCGCATACCGCGCCGGCATCGAGGTGTCGCTCTTCGGATAGCGCTGAAACACGGTTTGCGGCGGCTGCAGGAAGCCCGCGAGCTTGGCCTGAACCAGTTCATGCCGCAACACCATTTCGGGCCGGTCCGGCTTCTTGAAATTGGGCGAGGTCTTGGCCACGGCTTCGAGATTGCGGATGCGGTCGAAGGGCATTGGATGCGAAAGCACATAAGGGTCGACATATTGCGCGGATGCGATCGATTGATTGGCGAGCTTGCGGAAGAGGTTCAACATGCCGCGCGCCGACTGGCCGGTGCTGTCCAGATATTTGAGCGCCGCCTGATCCGCAGCAGCCTCCATCGAGCGCTGATAGGCGAGCACGTTGCGCTGTGCCAACCCCTGCGAACCGAGCATCACGCCCTGGCCTGCGCGGGCCGCTTCTTTACTGCCGGCCATGGAGCCGCCCACCATCGCGGCAGCGCCCGCGATCATGCCGATGATCGACTGGATGCTGGCGCGTTCGACTTCGATGCCGAGCCGCGCCAGATGCGCGCCGGCGATGTGGCCGGTTTCGTGCGCCAGAACGCCGATCAGTTCGTTGGGTGTCTTTGACTGGGTGATAAGCCCGGTATTGACGAAGATGCGCTGTCCGCCAGCGACGAATGCGTTGATGCGCGGATCGTTGATGATGTAGACGCGCACCGCCTTGGGGTTGATCCCGGCTGCCTTGAAGATGGGCCGCGTGTACTGACGCAGCAGCCCCTCGATCTCCGCATCGCGGATCAGCGGCAGGCCGGCGCGCGCGGGCGCTTTCTTCGCAGCCTCCGCCACCGCGGCAAACTGCACGAACGCGAAGATCAGCGCGAAGAGCGTAACGAACAGCCGTCTGCCGGGAATTTCCGTCATGGCGCGGGTCTTTCGCGATGAAATGCGGCGGGTTTGAGACCCGCCGCGATTGTCAGTCCCGCTTGCTCCACCACCCAGCTTTTTCGTTCCGCGGGTTGCGTCTGGACGGTTGCTTGCGGCGGCTGCCAGCGGCGGGGCTCGGCCGCTTGTTGAGCGGCAGGCTCGGCGAAAACCGGGGCAGGAGGAGGCGGCGGCGGAGCTTCGCGGTGTGGCGCCGGAGCTTCTCCATTGGTTCGGAAGGCTGATCGCCATCCGGCCGTGCTTCGCGGCGTTCACCGCCATTGCGGTCGCGCCCGCCACGGCGTCCCCAACGGTCGCGGCGGCGTCCCCGGCGCTCGCGATTGCCATCGCCGCTGTTCTGAGAAGCTTCGCCGCTTTAGGCTTCGACATCGGGTTGGGGCGCATTTCCAGGATCGCCGCCAGTTTCATCCTCAGGTCTCTCGGGCTCGTCTGCCGCGCCGGAGGACTGCTCGAATTGGCGCGGCCGGCTTTCGTCGCCATCCCTCTCGCTTTTGCGTCCGCCACGGCGGCCACGGCGGCGGCGCTTGGGTCTTCCATCGCCGTTTCCTTCGTTGGAGGACCCGCCGTCCTCACGGGACTCTTGATCCTCTCCAGAGTCTTCTTCCGCGGCGGCCTCTTCTTCTGCCACGGGCTCCGCCTCGGGTTCGTTGGCCGTGAACACCGAGTCGATCTTGACCGGCGCTGCCTGGACCCGGCGCGCAGTCACGGCGCGCTCGCCCGCGCGTTCGATGACGGCCTGCTGCCCGCGCACTTCCTCGCTCGCGGCGATGAAAACGGAAATGCCGTAAGCCTGCTCGATCGCCAGAAGATGATCGCGCTTCTCGTTCAGCACATAGAAGGCGACTTCGGGATTGCACTTGACGGTCAGGTTCTCGGCGCGGCGGTTGATGAGATGCTCCTCGATCGCGCGCAGCACCGACAGGCCGCAGGACGAAACCGAGCGCACGATGCCGCGGCCCTCGCAATGGGGGCAGGGACGCGACGAGCCTTCGAGCAGCCCCGGCCGCAAGCGCTGCCTGGACATTTCGAGAAGCCCGAAGTGGCTGATATGCCCAACCTGAATTCGCGCGCGTCGTTCTTCAGCGCCTCCTTGAGGCGGCGTTCGACCGCCCGGTTGTTGCGCTTCTCCTCCATGTCGATGTAGTCGATGACGATGAGGCCGGCGAGGTCGCGAAGCCGCAGTTGCCTCGCGATTTCCTCCGAGGCCTCCTGGTTCGTTCGAAGCGCCGTATCCTCAATGTTGTGCTCGCGCGTCGATTTGCCCGAGTTAATGTCGACGGAGACCAGCGCCTCGGTCTGGTTCATCACCATGTAACCGCCCGAAGGCAGCGGCACGGTCGGCGAGTACAGCGCATCGAGCTGGGTATCCACCTGATGGCGCGAGAACAAGGGCCGCGTGTCCTTGTATAGCTTCACGTTTTTCGCATGCGAAGGCATGAGCATCTTCATGAAGTCCTTGGCCTCGCGGTAGGCGTCCTCGCCTTCCACGAACACTTCGTCCACGTCCTTCGTATAGAGATCGCGGATCGAGCGCTTGATCAGGCTTCCTTCCTCGTAGACGAGGGCAGGAGCGGTCGAATTCAGCGTCAAGTCGCGGACGTTCTCCCACAGGCGGATGAGATAATCGAAGTCGCGCTTGATTTCGGCGCGGGTGCGCTGGGCACCGGCGGTGCGGACAATGAGCCCCATGCCTTGCGGCACTTCCACGTCGCGCGCCACTTCCTTGAGGCGGCGGCGGTCGCCGGCATCGGTGATCTTGCGGGAAATGCCCCCGCCCCGCGCCGTGTTCGGCATCAGCACGCAATAGCGGCCGGCCAGCGAGAGAAAGGTGGTGAGCGCGGCTCCCTTGTTGCCGCGCTCTTCCTTGACCACTTGCACGAGGATGATCTGGCGCCGCTTGATCACTTCCTGAATCTTGTAGGTGCGGCGCGGCGCGCGCTTCGGGCGGCGGCGGGGCACCTCCTCGAGCGCGTCTTCGGCGCCGATCGACTCGACTTTGCGCAGCCTCGGCATCTTCCTCCACCACCTCGACGCCATTGCCCATGTCGCCGGGCAAT
>JAAURV010000274.1 GCA_012032065.1 Hyphomicrobiales bacterium | reverse complement strand
CCCTCCGGCGATGCGCTGCGCATAAGCAAGGGCTTACGCGCATCGCTCTCCGGGCGCTTCTTCCAATCACAGACAGGGGTTCTTTTTGCACGCCGCTACGGGGTCCCGATTGAACGCCTGTTGACACGAAGTCGAGGATGTTCTCCGAGACTGCCACTGGCTGGCCTGGGAAGCGAGAAACTTCGATAGTTCCTAAAACGCCATCCGGGCACAACAAAAAACCCGCAGCGCACGCGCACCGCGGGTTGGGGAAATCGGAACCGACGGATGAGTTACTTCGGAGCCTTGATTCCGAAGGCGGCGAAGCTTGCTTCGAAGGGCTTGTAGGCTTCCTTCGCGGTGGCGGCATAGAGCTCGCCGAACTTGCCCATCTGGCCGACGAAGGTCTCGTAGGCTTCCTTGGCATAACCCTGCTGGACTTCGAGCGCCTTGTCGAAAGACTTGGTGGCGGTGGCCTTCTCGACGGCTTCGGAACCTTCTCGAAGGACTTGCGCGAATAATCGGCGGCTTCCTGGGCGATGGCCTGGAAACCCTTGCTCAGGGCATTGGCCGACGCAACGTAAGCTTCAAGGTTGTCTTTGCCGAGCGCCTGCAATTCTTCAAACGATTTGATCATGGTCCTCTCCTGGGATGGTGTTGGGTTGGGGGTGCTGAACTCTTATGCAGCGCAATATATGCACTGCAACATGTTCCGTCAAGCGATATTGCAATGCAACATAAATTCTTTACGTTTCCGCCCCACGACCCTCGTTTACCTTCCGCTAACTGGCGGCGGGCGAAAATGGCCGTTTGGGATCGGACGAATTTCCGTGGCTGTTGCCGCCGTATCGTTGACGGCGGACGGGCGGATATTCAAAAGTGTGGGGCCCTTCGAGTCGGGCCAGAGCAGGTGGAGTCAGTATGTTCCTGGTTGAGACGGCACGCCAGAAACCGGAGTATGCCCGTAGCGTATTGAGCGCCTTCGCACGCTGCATCGCAATTGCGGCGTTCGTATTGGCGTTCCTTGCGGCAGGCTACGATCACGCCGAGGCGCGGCCCAGGCTCGCCGCTATGGCCGTCGATGCACGCACCGGCAAGATTCTCTACGCCAAGGATGCCGATGGGCTTCGCTACCCCGCGTCGCTGACCAAGGTCATGACGCTTTACGTGCTGTTCCAAGACCTCAAAGCCGGCCGCGTGAAACTGGGCACCAAGCTCCGCGTCTCCCGCCGCGCCGCCGCCATGGCGCCATCGAAACTCGGCATGAAGCCTGGCACAGCGATCACTGTCGAGGACGCCATCAAGGCGCTCGTCACCAAGTCCGCCAACGACGTTGCCGCCACCATCGCGGAAAACCTCGCCAGTTCCGAACCGGTCTTTGCCTCGCGCATGACCAAGGTCGCCCGTTCGCTCGGCATGCGGCGCACTGCGTTCCGCAATGCATCCGGCCTTCCAGCCCGGGGACAAATCACCACCGCACGGGACATGGCGATCTTGTCGCTGCGCATTCAGCGCGACTTCCCGCAGTACTATCCGTATTTCCGCCTGTCATCCTTCGTCTACAAAGGCCGCGTCATCCGTACCCACAACCGGCTGCTCGGGCGCTTCGATGGCACGGACGGCATCAAGACAGGTTACACGCGCGAAGCCGGCTTCAACCTCACCTCATCGGTGCGCCGCGGCGGCAAGCGTGTCGTGGGCGTCGTGCTTGGGGCAAGCTCCAGCGGCGCCCGCAACGGCTACATGATGAAGATGCTGAGCGCGGCCCTGCCGAGTTGTGTCGCGGGTTCGACGATCGTCGCTGCCCCCGGCTCGAAAGCCGGCGCCATCGATCCAATAGCGGCGCTCAAGCAGAAGACCGCAGTTGCCGCCGCGAAACCGAAGGCGCCCGAGCCGCGGGAAATCGAGGAAGCGAAAGTTGTAACGCTACCTGCCGAAGTCCTCGCCGGAGGAACGGACGAAGACGCAGCCGAGACCGGGTCATCCTCTGATGAGCCGGTTTCGGACCAGGGGGTTGGCACTGACGAACCTCGCGTTCTGGAAGCGATGATTTCGAGCGAGCCTCAGCCGCAGACCGACGAACCGCTTCCTTTCGCGGTGAAAGACAAGCCTGACGCGGGCGGTCAGGTGCTGGTCCAGATTTCGCCGTCAGCCTGGAAAATCCAGCTCGGGGCATATCCCAACAAGCAGGCCGCGCAAGCGACACTCGAGAGAGCGTTGAGCAACGGCGCAAGCGTGCTTGAGGGGAAGCAAGCGTTCACAGCGACCGCGCAAAACGGCAACGAAACGATCTACCGCGCGCGTTTTTCGGGTTTCTCCAGAGATGGCGCGCGGGCCGCCTGCCGCCACCTCGAGAGCAAAGGCATGGCCTGCCTGCCGCTCGCGCCTCAGTCCTGAAGCAGCACGTCCTTGGCGCGGTTGATCTTGGCCGCGAGATAGTCCGACCCGCCACGATCCGGATGAAACTCCTTCATCAAGCGCCGATGCGCCGAGCGAATTTCGTCGCGGCCCGCGCCAGGCTTCAGTCCCAGGACGGCATAGGCCTCTTCCCGCGACATAGCAGTCTCGGCGCGTGCGGCACCAGCGCTCCCCGGATGCCACGCATCGCGCCAGCCAGGCCTTGCCCTGTCGAGCCAGGCTTCGAGCAACGCCCCGCTTTGGTCGGGTGCTCGCGAACACTCACGGTGGAATTGCGCCAACTCCGCGGCGCTCAGTTCCGACAACTTTCTGCGCGCAAATGTTCCGGCCAGGATCTCGCCATCCATGCTTCCAGAGTCATGATCGAGTTCCATGGACAGCATGGACGTTGAAACCCTGGAGCGCTGCCCTGGCGACTTCCGGTTCCATGCAAATCCACCGGTTGGCACGCCGAATAATCCGAGGCCCAGGAGGAAAAGCGGCACCGCGATCTGAAACGCGCCGCGCATGCCGATGAATGCGGCGACACCCATGACGCCCACGCCCGCCGTTCGGCGCATGAGCCGCGACACTTGCGACGCCGGCGCTTGGCAAACGCCCGCAGCAGCCAGTAGCCGCCGACGAGAAGCACCAGAGCGAAGAGAAGGTTTTGCATCAGCTCAGGCTGGCAACTGCTTTAACAGCAAGGCAGCCGCGCCGCCCTTGGAGGACCTGCCTTTCAAGAGCCTTGCGGCCACCCGACGCGTAAGCTGCCGCCGCAGCGAGAAGCTCCTTCAAGATCGAAGCCGACGTCTGGTCGAGATGGAAGTGCGCCCCGCGCGTGAGCCGCGCGATTTCCTTGAAGGCGCGAGTTGCAGCGGCTTCGCTGCCTTCCTGGAACATGAAGAATGGAATGCCCAGCATGCCGGCGCGTCCCGCAAGCTCGCACAGTTCGTCGACATTTTCTTCCATCGCATCGCCGACGAATACGACGGCGCTCACAAGTGCTGTCTTGTTCTCGGCCATGGCGTGAGACAGCACACGAGCGATCTGCGTATTTCCTCCCCGGCAATCGACCTTGGTCATCGCGTTCGCCAGAGATGCCGCGTCCTGCACCCAGCGCGAGGCGCGGCATTCTCGAAAGCCCCGGAAGTAGACGAGTTGAACTTCGAGGCTGCCGGCCGCCCCGGCGGCGTTGAACATTTCGGATTGAATGGAAAGTGCGCGGTCCCACGTGGGCTGGCGGCTCATCGTCGCGTCCATGGCGAAGACCAGCCGGCCTTTGCCGCCCGCCGCCCGCCTGGCGGGCTGCAACTGGTTCACCTTCTTCAGGAACGCATCGACTGACGAAGCATTTTGAGCTTCCCCCGGGGTCACCGCAACTGGCTGCTTTGTCATCGGCTTTGGCCCCTTTCAATCGCGGCGCAACAAATAGGATGCCGCGGCGGGATTTAAAGGCCTTTCTTCACTGGCACGGCTCGGACTTCAGCATCTCAAGCTTCGACAGTTTGCCTTCCAGTGCGAAGCTTCCATAGTCCAGCTTGAGACCCGTGACCACGCCGTTGCCATACATGTCGAAACTCACCTGATAGTTTGGCGTATCCGAACCGCCCGGCACGTTGTTGTCGTAGTAGCTGATGTTCATCGGCCATGATGGAATTTGGCCCAGAGGTTTTGCCTCGGCATTGCCGGTGTCATCGGCATTTTGGCCCGGATCGATGCGTTTGCCGATGAAGGTGATCACCTGATAGGCCTTCTCGCCATCGGATCCATCGTAGACGATGCTCGAATCGCGGCTCTCGCCTCCTTGGGCCAAGTCCATCAGCCGCACTTGATGCTGCATGGGAAACAGTGCGTCCGATCCGATTTTGAATTCCTTCTCCGCTGGCTTCTCGATGAGGCCCTGCCCCTCGCCGCCGGGTGCTGCCCTCGATACCTTGAGCCGCTTCTCGCCTTCGAGTTTGCTGTTGATGTATTCCTGCTGGGTATAGCGGAGATCGACGCCATCGCCCGACTCCCAGGCCGAAGACTGGGTGTCGACAAGCCTTCCTCCCGACTCGGTTTCGACGAACCGGT
>JAAURV010000273.1 GCA_012032065.1 Hyphomicrobiales bacterium | reverse complement strand
GCGCCTTGCACGCTCGAAGCACAAGGTCCGGCAGCGCGTTTCACCTTGGAATCCACCGCGCCAATCCGTGCTTCCAAAGCATCGAGACAATCGAGCGGCGAAACGGTCCCCGCCTTCAGCAAGCGGACGATCTCGGTTGCGGTTGCGCGGATCAATTCGGTCACGGCTTTCCCTCTGGGCGCCCCGATTGAATCCGTTTGCCGCCTGACGGTCAACAGGCGTAAAAGCCGCCGCAAATCGAAGGAGAACGTCATGAACGCACCGGTCACAGCCCCTGGCCTCAACAAGCAGTGGGTGGAGCGCCGCGCCAAGGCCGTCTCCCGCGGCATCAGCGCGGGCGCGCCGGTGATCGCGGCCAAAGCCGAGAACTCCGAAATCTGGGACGTGGAAGGCAACCGCTATATCGATTTCGGCGGCGGCATCGCGGTGGTCAACACCGGCCACCGGCATCCACTGGTGATGAAGCGCGTCTACGAGCAGCTCGAAGCCTTCACCCACACCTGCGCCATGGTCATGCCTTACGCGCCCTTCATCGAAGTGTGCGAAAAGCTGAACGCTGTCGCGCCGATCTCCGGCGAGAAAAAATCGGCGCTGGTGACCACCGGCGCCGAAGCCGTCGAGAACGCCGTGAAATTCGCCCGCGCCTACACCGGCCGCTCGGACATCATCGCCTTCAACGGCGGCTTTCATGGCCGCACCCTGCTGGGCATGACGCTTACCGGCAAGGTCCTTCCCTACAAGGCGAAGTTCGGCCCCATGGCGCCGGGTGTGTGGCATGTGCCGTTCCCGGTTGCCCACAAAGGCATCACCGTCGAAGAGTCGATCCACGCCATCGAATGGCTGTTCAAGGCCGATGTCGAACCATCGCGCGTGGCCGCGATCATCATCGAGCCGGTGCAAGGCGAAGGCGGCTTCTACATTGCACCCAGGGAACTCATGCAACGCCTGCGCAAGCTCTGCGACGAGCACGGCATCCTCTTGATCGCCGATGAAATCCAGTCGGGCTTCGGCCGCACCGGCAAGTTCTTTGCCATGGAGCATTATGACGTGGAGCCGGATCTGATGACGGCGGCGAAATCATTGGCAGGCGGATTTCCGCTCGCTGCCGTGGTTGGCCGCGCCAAGATCATGGACGCGCCCGATCCGGGCGGCATCGGCGGCACCTATGCCGGCAACCCCATCGCCTGCGCCGCCGCTCTCGGCGTGTTCGATGCCTTCGAGCAGGAAGGTTTGCTGGAGAAGGCCGAAGCCCAGGGCAAGATCATCATGGCGCGCATGAAGGCAGTGAAGGCCAAGGGCAAGGGCATGCCGATCGGCGATATCCGCGGCCTTGGCGCCATGTGCGCCTTCGAGCTTGTCACCAAGCACGGCGGCAACGACCCCGACGCAGCAGGCGCCAAAGCGCTGGCGGCCAAATGCCTTGAGCGCGGTTTGCTGATCCTGACCTGTGGCGTCTATGCCGACACGGTGCGTATGCTGACGCCGCTCACGGCTTCGGAGATGGTGCTGAAGGAGGGGTTGGACATTCTGGAAAGCGCGATTTTGGGGAATTGAAGCGCGGACGGCAATCTGGCCGCCTCACGCGGCTAGGAGGTCACGCCAACTTCAACGGCACATGCCGTGCCGCAAAGGTGAAGTCCTGATCGGTCGTTAACAAATCCAGTTGGTGGCGGATGCAGAGTTGTGCAATGAGCGCGTCGACGGTTTTGATCTGCACACCCGCCCGCCGGCATGTCTTTCCAACTTCGGCGGCATCGATGTAGTCCTGCCGATCCGGCACTACCATCGGTAGGGCGGACAGAGTTTCAATAATAGCGTGAGCCTGCTTGGGTCCCAGCACGCCCTGCAAGACCTCTTGCAGGATAATTCCGGTCGTCACCGCCTGCGTCTGCCCTTGCAGCGCGCGCGCCAGCTGTTTGACCTGAGGTACATTACTTGGGTTGTCGCGTCTAAAAGCGAGCGACCAGACCGACGTGTCAACCATCAGCGCCAAAGCTAGTCACGCTCAGCCTTGTAGTCGTAGTTTGGATCCCAGTCGATCGTTCCGAACAAATCGAGTAGGCGCTTCTGGCTTCGTCTGGCGATGAATTCCTCCAGCGCCTTGGTCACCGCAGCTTTCTTAGTGCGCTCGCCGCTCACTTTCAGCGCGCGTTCGAGCAATTTCGGATCAAGCGCTAGATTCGATGCCATTGTGTGAACTCCTACACAAAACCTAACACATCAGCCCGGGTTCCGCAAATTCAGCTGCGCGATGGCTGACGAGAGTTTTGATCTACTGCCGGCTCCGGCTTTGAAAAGTCACGGCTTCCAGCCTTTCAGTTCTTCGTCGAGATGTTCGTAGCCTGAGGGCATTTCCGATTCCATGATTAAGCGGAGCATCTCCTCAGGCATATCGGCAGTCGATACGACGCGCCGGTCCCGCCGCTTCAGCCGCTCGTACTCCTGCGCCTCGACCAGCACCAGCCGGTCCCGGCCGTGCTTGGTGATGGTAACCGGTTCCTTCAGCGCCTTGTCGGCCAAGGTACCGAAATTCTTGATAAATTCAGCGGTCGAGACTTTCATAAAAGATATATAACACGAATAATATGCATTACGCAAGTTATATGAATAATTGTTACAAACCGAAGACCTCGGCCACACTCTTCCCCGATGCAAGGCTCGCGATCCACTTCGCTTCCAAGGCCAATTTCTCTTCGCACTTGCCGATGAGGCCCTGAGCTTCGGCAGCCGATAGCGCAACAAGACCGTCATCGTCGCCGATCATAAGATCGCCCGGGCCCACCGCGCGGCCGCCGATGCTCACGGTTCCGTTCACCTCGCCTTGCTCCCAGGCCGTGGGACCGCGTGGCGTGATCGAGCGGCTGAATACGACGAAATCGTCCCACGCGGCGAGTTCCATTGTGTCGCGCACCGCGCCATCGCAGACGACGCCGGCAGCGCCTATCCGGCGCAGGTGGCCACCCAATATGCCACCGATCATCGCGTGATCGCGCTTGCCTGGGCATCGATCGCCAGCACGCCGCCTTCGCCAACCAAGTCGAGCGCATGAAGCACCGCGCCGAAATCGGGGCAGCGCAACGCGCGGTCACGGCGCGGCCAAACAGGCGAACGCCCCTGCCCGGCGGCTGCAATGGCCGGATTGCGGGATCGATCAGGCACACGCCGGCGCTCACATCGGCGATGATGGCGACGGGCACCTTGCGCCATCGCTCCAAGAGAGGCGCCGGAAGCTCGGCGCGGCGAGCTGTGTTTACCGTTACTGCCATCGTCAACGTCCCAACCCACGTTTACCGCCGGAGTTCTACCGGGCTTTCAACCGAGGTGCGAGCGTACTATTTTAGGGGAAGCGATGGTCATTCTTTCGATCATAGGCATTCTGGCGTTTCTCGCGCTGATCTACGGCCCGCAGGCCTGGATCAGGATCGTGATGGCGCGGCATGCGCAGGAACGGGCCGACTTTCCCGGCACCGGTGGCGAACTGGCGCGGCATCTTCTGGACGAGGCCGGCCTGAAAGACGTCAAGGTCGAGCGGGTCGACGGCGGCGATCATTACTCGCCCCATGAAAAGGCCGTGCGGCTCCAGGCTTCGAACTTCGATGGCAAATCGTTGACCGCCGTTGCCGTCGCCGCGCATGAAGTGGGCCACGCGCTTCAGGACAATGACGGCTATCTGCCGCTGCAAATCCGCCAAAAGCTCGCGGCCTACTGCATCACCATCGAGCAAACCGGCAGCGTGCTGCTCTTTGCAACTCCATTCGTGTTCGCCTTGACCCGTTCGCCCGCCGTGCTGGTGGCGGAAGTGGTGGTGGCGCTGGGCATTCTGTTCTCGAATGTCGTCATTCATCTCTTCACCCTGCCCACCGAATTCAACGCCAGCTTCAAGCGCGCACTTCCTTTGCTCTCGCGCTACCTGCCCCGTGACGATATGCCGGCGGCGCAAAGCGTCTTGAAGGCGGCGGCGTTTACCTATGTGGCGGGCGCGCTGGTCAGCCTTCTCGACATCGCGCGATGGCTGCGCGTGCTGCGCTTTTAGGGAACGATCACCGCTTTCGAAGCCGCGCCGCGATGCACGATTTCGAAGGCATTCTGCGCTTCGGCCAGCGGCAGGCGATGGCTGATGAGCGTTTCGATATCCTCGCAGGCGGGCGCACTCAAAAATTCCAATGCGCGTTTGAGGCCGCCGGGTGTTGCGGAATAGCTGGAGATCACATTGATCTCGCGCAGCCAGATATCCCAAAGAGGCATTGCATAGGCGCCGCCCGGCTTGCCGCCAAACAATACGATGGTTCCGCCATCTCTCACGGACTCCACGGCAAGTTTCAGAGTCGCTTCAGTCACGGCGGTCAGGATAACGGCATCGCAGCCGCGGCCTTCGCTCAAACTCATGCAGGTTGCCGCCACGCCGTCGCGGCCAGGAACGCCGCCGCCGGCCGCGCCCCACTCCCGCGCCAGCG
>JAAURV010000020.1 GCA_012032065.1 Hyphomicrobiales bacterium | reverse complement strand
GGCCGGAGCTTCTCCGGGAATCGCCGGACCTGCGCCTGCATCTGATTGGCCCGCTTCAGAGCAACAAGACGAAGGACGCGGTGGCGCTGTTCGATGCGATCCATTCTCTCGACCGGCCTAAGATCGCGAAAGCCGTGGCGGATGAAATGGCGCGGCAGAAAAAGGCGCTAGAGTTGTTCGTTCAGGTGAATACGGGAGACGAAAGCCAGAAGGCGGGCGTGTCACTTCAGGAAGCCGATGCTTTCATTCGCCAGTGCCGGGACGAGTTCGGCCTCACGATCGAGGGCCTCATGTGCATCCCGCCAGTCGATGCCGATCCTGTTCCGCACTTTCGCGTGCTGGCGGAGATCTCCAACCGTCACGGCCTCGAAGCCCTCAGCATGGGCATGAGCGGCGATTTCGTCGAAGCTATCGCCTGTGGTGCAACCCATGTGCGGGTCGGCTCGGCGATTTTTGGAGCGCGAATCCCCCTGCGCTGATACTCCTACGCAGCCACTGTCAGCCGCCGGGCGCGCTTGATCCGCTCGCGCTCGCGTGGCGAGTTCATAGCTTCCCACAGATCGGTGCGGCGTTGCACGTTGAGCCAGAACTCCGGGCTGTTGCCGAACACGCGGCCGAGGATCAATGCCGTGGGCGCTGTGATCGCCCTTCGGCTGTTGCACAGTTCATTTACATGCTTGCGCGGAACTCCCATTGCATCGGCCAACGCGCCTTGCGTCAGGCCCATCGGCTCCATGAACTCTTGAGCCAGAATTTCTCCGACACCCGCCGGCTTGCGCTTTGTCACCAACATAAATGCCTCAATGATAGCTGTGATCGTCGAGATAGAGCTCTGACGCTTCACCTCGGCTTCCATCCCAGCGGAACACGAGCCGCCACCGCTTGTTGACGCGGATTGAATGAAAACCCTCCAGGCTACCGCGCAGCTTCTCAAAATGATTGCTGGGCGGCGCGCGCAAGTCGCGGTCGGTTGTTGCGTCGTCGATCATTTGAATCTTGCGGAACAGGCGAGTTTCGAGATCGGATGGAATCCGTTTCGAACGAACGTCATTGACAAAGAATTCCAATAACCAGTCATCTCGAAAACTCAGTATCACCGGAAGTCCGTGTTATCCCTGTGTACCACTCAATGGGACATATGACAAGTTGTTTGAGAGTCAGGAGGCCGTAACAATAGCGGACCTGATTCCACATAATCCAAGGATCGTTCGCATGTCGCGCAAGGAAACAGCCACGCATCCCGCAGTTGGCGCATAATCTTCCCGCGCCAGGTGGAAGAACACCGCACTACCCAGCCCCTGGATGCGGGGGCGCTGGTTGTGGCTCAGGACGACGATGATGTCGTAGAGGCGGTCTTGGCGTTTCAGAAGTTCATGGCTGGCGGGGTAGGGAAGTTTGATCTGGCGGTTATAGTTCCGGTCGCCCACGGTTTCGCACCAGCCGTCGCTGTCGCCGATGAGGGAGACGGGCAAAACGGTGCGGGGGCGCTGGATTCGGTCGGCACGGTAAAGCACCCGTTCCAGCCGGAAGGTCCCAAAGGGCGTGGCGCCGTCGCCTTCGCGCTTGAGATGACTGCGGCCCGAACCGCCCAAAGCGCAGGGAAAATCGAGGTTTCCCACGGTGATCCTGCCCCTAGTCGCTCGACCGCTGATCGCGCGAACGTGAATGGATGTGACCTTTTTCCTCACAGCTTGTTGTCTTGCCCTTTGGCTTCCCAAATCAGATGACCGGCTCTAACATTGACCATACGGGAAAACCAAGGTTGGCCATGAGCACCACCAAGAAAATTCTGATCGTCGACGACGACGACATGCTGCGCGAGTCGCTCCGCGAACAGTTCTCCCTGCATGACGATTTCTCCGTGACCGATGTCGCCAACGCCACGGCAGGTGTCAAGGCTCTGCGAGCCGACCACGCCGACCTTGTCATCCTCGATGTCAACCTGCCCGACATGGATGGCCGCGAAGCCTGCAAGATCATGCGGCGCAACGGCTACAAGGGCCCGATCATCATGCTGACGGCGCAAGGCTCCGATTCGGATACCATCCTCGGGCTCGATTCCGGCGCAAACGACTATGTGGTAAAGCCGTTCCGCTTCGGCGTGTTGCTCGCTCGTCTCCGCGCTCATCTGCGCCAGCACGAGCAGAGCGAGGACGCGATCTTCAAGGTCGGGCCCTACACCTTCAAGCCGTCGGCCAAGATGCTGATCCGGGACGATAACAAGAAGATCAGGCTCACCGAGAAAGAAACCTCGATCATCAAGTTCCTCTACCGCTCGGGCGAACAGGTGGTGAGCCGCGATACGCTCCTGCAGGACGTCTGGGGCTACAATGCCGGCGTCACCACCCACACGCTCGAGACCCACATCTACCGGCTCCGCCAGAAAATCGAGCGCGATCCGGGCCATGCCGAAATCCTGGTGACCGAGGGCGGGGGCTACAAGCTCATCCCTTGATCTCCGAAGCCAATCCGATTCATATGCCGTCAGCAGGTATCGGATAGCGGGATTTGGTGATTCACCTGACAATCGACGGGGCCAGGCGGCCATGAGTGTTCGCGCCGATGCGGAGACGTTGGGTTCTATCCCGGTCTTCAACGGATGCGAGCCGGTGCATCTGCAGCTTTTGGCCTTCGCCTCGGAGCGCCAGAGCTTCCGGGAAGGCGAGGCCATCATTCAGCAGGGGCAGCAGGCGGCGGCGGCCTATCTGATCCTCTCTGGCGATGCCGAACTTCGAACGGGCCGAGGCGCAACGCAGCAAAAGGCAGGAAGTGCCGCGCCCGGCGCATTCCTCGGCGAGATCGCGATGCTCGGCCAAGCACCCTATTCCATCACCGCCATCGCCACCTCGGCCGTCAGCACCGCGCGGATCGACCACAAACTGTTTCTGCGCGTGGCCAACGAGTATCCCGAATTCGGCAAAACCGTCTTCGCCAACCTAGCGCGGAAACTCGGTCAGTCCGTCCGCGACCTCGACAAGGTGCGGGTGCTTCTTGAGAGCGGCAAATCCTTTTCGGATTTATAGCGCAAACTCCGCTACCACCGGCACATGGTCCGAAGTCCGTGGCCAGCCTCGGGTGATTTTGTGGATGTCCATGCGCTTGCACTTCTTGGCGAGTGCCGGCGTGGCCCAGATGTGATCGAGCCGGCGGCCGCGGTTTGAAGCCGCCCAATCTTGGGCGCGGTAACTCCACCAGGTGTAGAGCCTCTCGGGTGGCGGCACCTGTTCACGCATCACATCCACCCAGCCGCCAGCCTTCTGAACCTTGGCGAGGCCCTCGGTTTCTATCGGTGTGTGACTCACGACTTTCAGAAGTTCCTTGTGGGACCAGACATCTTCCACAAGAGGCGCGATGTTGAGATCACCCACCACCAATCCCTCATGCCCATCGGGAACGCTGCCCTTCTTGAACCAGCGTTCCATCTCTTTCAAAAACTGCAGCTTGTGGGCGAATTTCGGATTGATTTCGGGATCGGGCTCATCGCCACCCGCCGGCACATAGAAATTGTGCACCACCGTGGGTTTCTTCGTGGCCAACGTCGCAGCGATATGGCGGCAGTCTTCCTCTTGCAGAAGGCCCGCGACGACTGCGCCGCGAAGGGAATGCGCGAGGCGATGGCGACGCCATGATAGCCCTTTTGTCCGAATTCCGCGATGTGGACATACCCCCGCTCGTGGAAGGCCGACGAGGGAAACTGGCCTTGCGGGCATTTGGTTTCCTGAAGACAGATCACATCCGGCTGGTGTTCGTCGAGGAACTTGCCGACGAGGCCGATGCGGAGGCGGACGGAATTGATGTTCCAGGTGGCGATGCGAAGGCTCATGGCGCTCCATCTGCCGCGCTAAATTCAGGCAAGCAAGCGCTAATCCCCAAATGTGGCGCCCGGTCGGGGAGGCCGGGCGCCGGCGCTTTCGCGCTGTTACCGCCGGGAGGGGACTCCGGCGTTCACGATGTTCTAGACACGGGCAGCCGAGCGGGGGACAGTGCCGCCCATGCCGGACAGAGGAACATCATGATTGCAGGTACGTGGTTATCCACAGCCTGGATTTCAATGGCTCAGTTATCCTTGCCGCGCTGCACGCGGTTGAACTTCACCACGAACTGCTTGGGGTCGATTTTGACCCCCGTCTCGATGTTGGCGAGCGACACCGTGGTGCGGCGGCCCTTGCCGTCGATCACGACCCATTGCTGAAGCTCGTTGCGGGTTTCGTCGAAGACTAGAACGAGTTGTCCGCCCATTTTGCCTTTGCGGTCCTCGAGCATCACCGAGGTGAGGCCTTCGGCTTGTTCGATGGCCAGGATGTTGGTTTCCTTGAGCAGATCGATGTTCTTGCCCAGCACCAGACGGAGCGGTGTCTGCGACAGCGGGAACTGGTCGCCCTTTTCCTTGGCGCGGTTCTTGATTGTCACCCATTTGCCATCTGAGACGATGAGGAAGGGATTGGGCGGCGCATAGTCGAAGCGCATCTTGCCCGGCTTGCTGATCAAAAACACGCCCTTGGACACGTTGCCTTTTGGGCTGATCTGGGTGAAGTCGCCGCGCAGGCTGGTGATGCCGTTGATGTAGGCGGCGAGCTTTTTGACCGACTGCGCCTGCTCGCCGGAAAGCTGGATGGATTTGGCAGCGTCAGCGTTGGGGAATCCGAATACGCCCGTGATGAGCGTGGCGGCGGCAAGGGTCAGGAACGTTCGTCTGGCAATACGCATGTGATCTGTCCGGTTGAATTTGGTACGCAGGTAAGCACACAAACCGACTCATTTATGGCAATCATCAGGCCCGGGCGCTGTCGCCGGGAACCAGAATTTCGCGCTTGCCCGTGGCGTTGGAGGCGGAGATCAGGCCCTCCTTCTCCATCCGCTCGATCAGGCTTGCGGCCTTGTTGTAACCCACCTGCAGGCGGCGCTGGATATAGCTGGTCGAGACTTTCTTGTCGCGCAAGACCACCTGTACCGCCTGGTCGTAAAGCTCGTCGCCCGAGCCGCCGCCACCGTCCATGCCGGGCATGGCGCCGCCTTCGCCGAAGCCTTCCTCGGGATCCTCGGTAACGGCTTCCACATATTCAGGCGCACCCTGGGCTTTCAGGTGATTGACGATCTTCTCCACTTCTTCGTCGGCCACGAAGGGGCCGTGCAGGCGCGAGATGCGGCCGCCGCCCGCCATGTAGAGCATGTCGCCCTGGCCCAGCAGCTGTTCCGCGCCCTGTTCGCCCAGGATGGTGCGGCTGTCGATCTTGGAGGTGACCTGGAAGGAAACGCGGGTCGGGAAGTTGGCCTTGATTGTGCCGGTGATGACGTCCACCGACGGGCGCTGGGTTGCCATGATGACGTGGATGCCGGCGGCGCGCGCCATCTGGGCGAGACGCTGGACGGCGCCTTCGATATCCTTGCCCGCCACCATCATGAGATCGGCCATTTCGTCGATGATGACCACGATGAAGGGCATGGGCGCGTAATCCATCTGCTCATGCTCGAACATGGGCTGGCCGGTGTCGGGGTCGAAGCCCGTCTGCACCGTGCGGGTCATCTTCTCGCCCTTGGACATGGCCTGCTTGATGCGGGCGTTGTAGCCATCGATGTTGCGCACACCGACTTTCGACATCTTGCGGTAGCGCTCTTCCATTTCGCGAACCGCCCATTTGAGGGCGACCACGGCTTTCCGCGGATCGGTGACCACGGGGGAGAGGAGATGCGGGATGCCTTCGTAGACCGAAAGCTCCAGCATCTTGGGATCGATCATGATGAGCTTGCAGCGGTCGGGCGTCAGCCGATAGAGCAGCGACAGGATCATGGTGTTGATGCCGACCGACTTGCCGGAACCGGTGGTGCCGGCGATCAGGAGATGCGGCATGCGGGCGAGATCGGCGAAGATCGGCTCGCCGCCGATGTTCTTGCCGAGCGCCATGGCGAGGTGCTGGTTGGATTTCTCGAAGGCTTCGGAGCCCAGAAGCTCGCGGAGATAGACGGTTTCGCGCTTGGTGTTGGGAAGCTCGATGCCGATGGCATTGCGGCCTTGGACCACTGCGACGCGGGCGGAGACGGCGCTCATTGAGCGGGCGATATCGTCGGCGAGCGAAATCACCCGCGATGACTTGATGCCGGGCGCCGGTTCAAGCTCGTAGAGTGTCACCACCGGGCCGGGGCGGACATTGATGATCTGGCCGCGAACGCCGAAATCCTCAAGCACGCCTTCCAGCATGCGGGCGTTCTGCTCCAGCATCTCGTCGGAAAGATCGGCGGCACGGGTGATGCGCTTGGGCTCGGACAGGAGCGACAGCGGCGGCAGTTCGAACTCCTCGCCCTTGCCGAACTTGAAGCCGGGCTGGCTGTCCTTCTTGGCGCGTTTGCCCTGCTTGACCGGCTTGTCGGTGCGGGACACGCGGGAAGAGTCTTCGTCTTCGTAGCTGTCTTCTTCGGTTTCCTCGTCTTCTTCCGCCAATTGCGGGCGGGATTTTGGAACGTGAACGCCGGCGTGGAGCACGGGTTCGATGCGCTCAGCACCCCTCATTGGCGTGCGTTTGGGGGCGAGCCTGGTGATGATGTCCTCTTCGGAACGCTGGGCTTCGCGCTGTTCGGCTTTCAAACGGCGGCGTTCGCGCCAGACCATCCAGAGATGGGCAGTTCCGCTGGCGGCGGCGGCGGCGGCGATCCGCAGTCTGGCGATCAAATGCGAAGCAAATCCAGAGGCTTCGGCACGTCGGAGACCGGTGGCGCGGAGTGCTGCATAGAAAAAGCCGGCGGTGAAGAATCCGCCCACGAATATTTTGGGGAAGATGCCTTTGAGCGCCACAGAGAGAACGGTTAGAAGCGCGCCGCTCAGGATGTCGCCGGTGTTGCCGCCAAGGCCCGCGGCGAGAGACCAGGTCCCGGGCGTGGGGAGCAGGGCCAAGGCGCCACAGGCGAGGATGGTGGCGGCCATCCACCAGAGGAGCGACATCCAGGGCCGGTGCGGCGTTGCGTGGCTCAGGAAATTCGCGGCCCAGGCCAAGGGGATGGCGAGCAGCGGCAAAACGCCAAGCCCCAGAAGCTGCATCAGCTCATCGGCGACAATCGCGCCAGGGTAGCCCAGCCAGTTTTGAACGGCGGTGTCGGTGGCGTGATTGAAGGACGGGTCTTCGACCGACCAGGTGGCAAGTGCCAGGCCGCTGGCGACGATCGCGGCGAACAGGCTTAGCCCTACGAATTCCAGCGCACGATTCCTCAGGAAACGGCGCAATGCGGCTGGCACCGCGCCGTCGTCGGTATCGTAGGAACGATCGTAGGCCATGCGTCTTCCCAGCGGCCCGCGCGGGAATCACCCGCCCGGCATAACAAAAGGTTAACGGGAGTTTGGCGGGTTGTGGTTAAGGCGGGGTTAAGTGGATTTGCATGGGTGGGATAAAGTTCACGGCATGCTTTTTTTGGCGTTGGCGGTTTCGTCTGTGTGGATCGGCTTTGGGTGGCCATTGTGGCGGGCGGCGCTGCCGGTGCAAGCGGTGTTGATTGCTGCACTCTTTATGGTGGCACATGAGGCGGCGCATCGGCGGCTGCTTTCGAAACTCCGCACCAACGACGTGCTCGGGCATTTTGCCGGCGCCGCACTGCTCCTGCCCTTCGTACTGCTCTGGGTAGATGTAGAGCATGCGGCTCTCCTTCACAGAGCCCTTGATGGCCTGGTGTGTCGAACTGTAAATGCCGCCGAACAGCACGTCGACGCGATCATGCCGACTTCGATGGTTGCGCGTGTCATGACTGATCTCCTGCGGCTTGCCATCCCTCATAATTTCGATTGCCTGCCGCGAATCCGGTGTGATTCAAGGAGTCTCCACTGATTCTGGAGGCTGGAATGGGCGATGTTGCGGGGCTTGCGTCGGCGGTTGAGAAAGATTTTGTGGTCCGCTTTGCGGATATGAATGTGGCGCGGCGGCGGGGCATCGCGCAGGTGGTCGCTGCGATGCTGACGGTGCGGACGGCCAACATGGTGGAACTCGGCAATGTCTTGCCGCGGATGATCGCCACTTGGGAGAAACGCTATCAGTTTGTCGAGCGGATCGTGAGCCATGAGCTCATCGACTGCGATGCGATGATGGCGAGTTATGCAGGCGAGGTGGCGCGCCAGCTGACTGCCAAGGGCGAGACCCTGATCGTGATGATGGATCAGAGTCATATCAATGACTTGAACGAGGTGCTGATGGTGTCGCTGAGCTTCGGCGGACGGGCGCTGCCGGTGGCTTGGCGGGTAAAGCAGACACAAGGCGCCATCGGCTTTGGCGTGCAGAAGCCATTGCTCGATGCGGCGAAGGCGATGCTGCCGCAAGGCGTGCCGGTGCTGCTGTGTGCGGACCGGCTCTACGGCACGCCCGCGCTGATCGACTGGTGCGTCGCGGCGGGCTGGGACTACCGCATCCGGCTCAAATCCAATCTGATTGTCAACCATGAAGGCAGCGAGATGGCAGCCGGCGAGGTGCTGTCCTTGGCGCCTGAGGGGCTCGTTGCGGCGAAGCTCAACGGCGCCGCCTCCGCCAGCAACATCTTCGCGCTGCATGAACCCGGCCATCCCGAGCCCTGGATCATCGCCATGGCCGCCAGTCCTAAGCGGACGAGTTGCCTCGACTACGGCTTGCGCTGGGGCATCGAGGCGATGTTCTCGGACTACAAGTCACGCGGCTTCGGCCTGATGCAGAGCCAGATCGAAAGACCAGAGAGGCTCGAAAACTGATTCTGATCATGGCGATAGCCATGTACTGGGCGGTCTCCTGCGGCATCGCCGAAGCGGCCGGAAGCGAGCCCGGCCGACGCTCAAAAAAACCGCGCGCTCCCTCTGCTCGTTCTTCAAGAAAGGCCTCCGCCTGCTGCGCCGCTACTTCGCACGCGACATCGCGATCCCAAAGCTGTGGAGCCACTGGAATTTATGAGGGATGGTGAGAGAGATTACCCCACGGCGCGGAGGATTTGGCCGGGTAAGGCGAAACCGCACGCGCGTTAACTAAAATTTTAAGTTTGTTGATGCAACGGCGCGGCGCTTGGCGCAGAATTGCGGCGCTCCAGCCATTTGCGCATGAGACGGCGTCAAAGATCTTGGCCGGGAGCAACGGCGGTTCAAACTACGCGTCTGGGTGTGTGAATGCGAATCCTCGCCAAACCTCTCACTGTGCCGGTACTTTGCCTTGTCCTGCTCCTGGCGCTCATTTTCTCGAGAATAATGGGCTTTGAAATGCGCCGGGACGAGCAGCTCTACGCGACACCCGCCGCGTTGCTCGATAACTTCAGGCTGTACAAGGACATATTCTACAATCACACGCCCGCATCCGCCTGGTACTTCCATGGCATCATGGTCGGACTCCAAACCGACAAGCTTTTGCTGGCCGGCCGCCTCGGGGTCTTTTTCGGCTGGGTGGCGTTCGGCGTCGCCCTTTTGGGAATAACCTACAAATTGACCGAGTCATCGGCGATGTCCCTGTTCGCCATGACCGCGATCTTAGCTAATGGCGCCCTTCTGAATCAAACTGGAATGACGGCGACCAACAACCTGCTGGTCCTTTCCGCCGCCTATGTCGGGCTTGGATTCTTCCTGATGGGAACGACCAAAAGCGGAGCGAAACCGCTCTGGGTGTTTCTGGGCGGACTGTTTTTGGCGACGGCAGCAGCCATCAAAGCAAGTGCGTTCGTCTTTATTCCCGCGGTGGCACTTGCCGCCCTGCTCATTCCGCAACATGTACCCTTCGCACAAAGAGTGACAAAAGTGACGGTACCGCTTGCCCTTGGCGGATTGCTCGGCGCGGCGCCGGTGCTGGCGTATTTTGCGGCCGATCCAGGTTGGTTCCTGGCGCATGTGATCGGCTTCCATACCGGACCCCACGTGGCATATTGGGCGGCGCAAACGGTGGATGGCGAAGATATCGTGGCGATGTCGGCGAGCGCCAAGGGTCAGATGGCCTACTCCATCTGGTTCAGCGGCGCCAACCTGTTGCTGATGTTCGTCACCGTCTTGATGCTGACCGTGCTGATTTGGGTGGACTCCTGGAAGCGAGCCTTCCTGCGGCTGATCGGTGGCCAGTTCGGCCTCATGGTGAGTTGCATCGCGGCCGCGCCGCCATGAGTCTGGTGCCGACGCCCGGCTTCCCGCAGTACTACACGCTCCCGCTTGTCTGCATTCCGCTTCTGATCGCATTACTCTACGCCGATCTCGGAGAAGAAGAACAACTCAATTCGAATCCCGCCCTTATCGCCGCCTCGGCCGTTATACTGATTGTTGCCGCTCCGCAGCTCGGCCAAAGCCTGCCGCATCTTGTTTCCACCAAATCATGGGCCAGCGAGAAGTCCCATCGCGCCGGAATGGCGATAGCACGGGAAATTGCCGCAGCGGACGTCACCGGCAAGGTAGCCACCTTGTTGCCGATCTACCCGATCGAAGGC
Source organism: Hyphomicrobiales bacterium (assembly GCA_012032065.1). Lineage (GTDB taxonomy): Bacteria > Pseudomonadota > Alphaproteobacteria > Rhizobiales > Aestuariivirgaceae > Aestuariivirga. The sequence goes on along the minus strand of JAAURV010000020.1, from coordinate 9,512 downwards.
GGTCTCGAGGTTTACCCAGAACTTGCAACTGGACAGTTTGCATACCGCACCGCCGAGTACACGGATCCCGCGCTCCGCCGCTTCTACCGCACGACATCGCCGGCCGAAATCGCCCAACTTTTCGGCAACGACAGGCCGGCCGCGATCCTTGTCGGATTCGAACCGAAGCTCGAACAACCGCTGGTTACCTTCGCCGAGGCGAATGGCTACAGGAAGGTTGACTCGTTGGACATCAAGGATCGCTACGGGACCGCGGTTCTCTACATCCGGCCTGCTGACGCGATCGGGAATTGACCGGCCCGCTCCATGCGCAATCAACGCCGGCGGATTAAGGCTAAATGCGATTACTCGAATTCTAGTCGACTTGGAACTTTAAGTAGGGATGGCCACAGTGATAGAAATCACAATATGGCGCTCGGTATTATGTACGGTGCTGGAGCGACGGGAGATTTGAGATGCAGGTAGTGTTGCTTGCCGGCGGACTGGGCTCGCGCCTGGCCGAGGAAACGGTTCGTATTCCCAAGCCGATGGTGGAAGTCGGCGGGCGGCCGATCATGCTGCATGTCATGGACATCTACAGCCACTGGGGCCATCGCGAATTCGTTGTCGCAAGCGGCTACAAATCGGTGCTGATCAAGAAATACTTCCACGATTATCAGCTGATGATCAACGACATTACCGTGTCGCTTGGCGACGGCAAGATCAGCATGAAGGCGGCGCGCAAATTGGACTGGACGGTTTCGGTGGTCGATACCGGCGCCGACACCATGACGGGGGGCCGTTTGCTGCGCCTTAAGAGCTGGCTGCGCAACGAGACGTTCATGACCACATATTCCGACGGGGTCGGCAACATCGACATCGATGCTCTGATCAAGTTCCACCGTTCGCACGGCAAGCTGGCTACGGTGACCGCGGTTCAGCCCCCCGCTCGTTTCGGCAATCTCGAACTCGACGGCGGCCGCGTCGTGGAGTTCACCGAGAAGGTGCGCAGGCACGAGACTTGGATAAACGGCGGGTACTTCGTATTCGAGCCGGGAGTCATGGACTACCTGCCCGGCGACAGCGAACCCCTCGAAATGTCTCCGCTTGCCAACTTGGCGCGTGATGGCCAGCTTTTTGCCTACAAGCACGATGGTTTCTGGCATCCGATGGACACCATCCGCGACCGCGAACACCTTGAGAGTCTGAATTCGTCGCCAAAAATTCCATGGCTCGACTTTCCAGCGAGCGGGCAGCGGGGAAATAGTTGATTGCAATGCCGCCAACCGTGACGAGGATGCGCAAATGAACCTGTCGGTCATTGGAACAGGATATGTGGGGCTTGTGACGGGCGCCTGTCTGGCGAGCCTCGGCCACAAGGTTATTTCGTCGACAAAATCCAGTCGCGCGTGGAGATGATCCGCCGCGGCGAGGCGCCGTTCTTCGAGCCGGGCCTCGACAAACTCGTCGCTGAGACCGTTGCGTCCGGCGCCCTTACTGCGACAGTCGATTTGCATGCCGCGGTAAACGCCACCGATGTCACGTTGATTGCCGTGGGCACGCCGGACCACGACGGCCACATCGACCTGTCGCAAATTACCGCCGCGTCCACCGGCATCGGCGAAGCTCTGCGCTCGAAGACCGCCTATCACGTCGTCGCGGTCAAGAGCACCGTGGTTCCGGGCACCACCGACGGGCCGGTGCTTCGCGCCGTCGAGAAGGCGGCCGGCAAGCAGCTCGGATCGGATATCGGCCTGTGCATGAATCCCGAGTTCCTTCGCGAGGGAACGGCGATCGAGGACTTCATGACGCCAGACCGAATTGTGATCGGCGCCAACGACGCGCGCTCCGCCGCCGTCTTCGCCAAGCTGTACGAAAAGTTCGATTGCCCTAAGGTCGTCGTATCGCTGCGCAACGCCGAGTTCACCAAGTATGCGTCGAATGCCCTGCTTGCGACGTTGATATCTTACTCGAATGAGCTAGCGGGCCTGTGCGAGGCAACCCCCGGCGCCGACCTTGAGACGGTGATGGACGGTTTGCATCTTGACAAACGGCTTTCACCCGTCAGCGCCGGCCAGAGAATCAGACCGGGCATTCTCTCGTACTTGCGGCCGAGCAGCGGCTATGGCGGCAGCTGCTTGCCAAAGGACGTGGCGGCGCTTCGCGCTTTCGCCCGTGATAAGCGGGTCGCAACACCCATGCTTGACGCTGTGGCGGCCGTCAACGACCGGCGCCCCGACTCAGTCCTCGACATGGCCGAAGCGAGGATCGGTGGTTTTCGCGGCCGCAAGGTAGGGGTCCGTGGGACTGGCCTTCAAGTCGGGAACCGACGACTTGCGTTATTCGCCCGCCGTGACCCTTGTGGAACATATCTGCCAACGGGGTGGCGAAGTGACCGTCTTTGATCCGGTGGCAACTCAATTGGCGAAGCCGATCTTCGGCGACCGGGTGGCCTATGCCAAGGACGCCTATGAAGCTTTGCTCGGTTGCGATGTCGCGCTGATCGGCACCGGATGGCCCGATTGGCTCCAACTCGACTGGCAGCAAGCCAAGAACGCCATGCGAGGCAACTTCGTGTTCGATGCGCGAAATTCGCTTCGCGGCTTGAATTTGCCGGACGGCCTCGAGCGCCTTCAAATCGGCGCGGGGCCGTGATGCTTCGGAACTCCGCACTATCCCTCATCTAACTCCTACAACGGCACGGACCAGCATGAAATTCTACTCGAAAGTCGTCAGCAACGATGTGGCCGCCCTCCTCGGCGACCTCCGCGAAGTCCTACCGAGATTCTCCGGAACGACCGTCCTGGTGACCGGCGCCAGCGGGTTTCTGATGAGTTATATCGTCGAAACGCTGCTGGCCTGGAACGAGTCCGGCGCGGGTTCCGCGTGCCGCGTGATCGCCCTCGACAACTTTAAGACCGGCGTGCCGGATCGCCTCGCCCATCTCGAGGACATGCCGAACCTGTCGCTCGTGAAGCACGACATTTCTCAGCCGCTCGATCCCGGCGAACCGGTGCACTGGATCGTTCATGGCGCGAGCATCGCATCCCCAATCGTTTACCGCCAGTTCCCGCTGGAAACGATCGACGCCAATGTCAATGGCACGCGCCACTTGCTCGAGCTGGCGCGGGCGCAAAATGTCCGCGGCATGATCATCATGAGCACCAGCGAGATTTACGGCGATCCCCAGCCGGAGTTCATCCCGACGCCGGAAGACTATCGCGGGTACGTGTCATGCACCGGCCCGCGCGCATGTTACGACGAATCGAAGCGGATGGCCGAAACGCTGGGCATGACGTACCATGCCTTTTCGGGACGCCCATCAAGATCATCCGGCCTTTCAATGTCTACGGTCCGGGCCTGCGGCTCGACGATCAGCGCGTGTTGCCGGATTTCATCGGACAGGTTCTCGACAACCGGCCGATCGAACTGCTGAGCAGCGGCGCGCCGACGCGGTCCTTCTGTTACATCCGCGATGCCACCGCGCTGATGCTGCGGGTGCTGGCCTCGGCGGCGGCCGGCGAACCCTTCAACGTCGGCAACGACGAGGCCGAGGTCTCGATGTCGAAACTCGCCGAACTCGTGGTGAGCGTCGGCGGAAAACCCTTGGCGCCGGCCATATCGATCCGGCGGCGGGTCAGCGAAGACAAGGACTATCTTGTCGATAACCCGCAGCGCCGTTGCCCGGACCTGACGAAATCGCGGAGCGCATTTCCGGACTGGTCGGCGAAGGTCGGACTGGAAGAAGGCATCGCCCAGATCTTCAGGCATTTCGCGGAGAAGCGTGGATTGTCGTCGAACTAGCCTTGGCGGAGCGGGCAGGGCTCGCTCCACCAGGGAAGCAAAGAATCAAGCAAAGTTGAGGAGAAGAACATGCGTGTACCATATGCCTTGAGCGTCAGCGGCGAGGAGGAAATTGCGGCTGTGACCGAGGTGCTGCGGTCCTCGACGCTTCCCGGCGCGAAGGTGAAGGAATTCGAGGCCAAGATCGCGGCGCTGTTTGGCAAGACGCGCGGAGTAATGGTGAACTCCGGCTCCTCCGCCCTGCTGCTCGGCATCGCCGCCATGAACCTTCCAAAGGGCGCGGAAGTCATCACACCGGCGCTGACCTTTTCCACGACCGTCGCGACGCAGGTTCAAAATGGCCTGGTGCCGGCGTTCGTCGACGTCGATCCGAAGACCCTCAACATCAGGATCGAGAAGATTGAAGAAATGATCACGCCAGCCACGCGGGCGATGATCGTTCCGAACCTCATGGGCAACATTCCGGATTGGGACGCGCTTCGCGCCATCGCCGACAAACACAAGCTGCTTGTACTGGAAGACAGCGCCGACACGCTCGATTCGAAACTTCACGGCCGGCCCACCGGCCAGAGGGCCGATGTCTGCACCACGAGTTTCTATGGCGCGCATATCATCAATTGCGCCGGAAATGGCGGCCTCTTGTGCACCAACAGCGAGGAGTTCGAGCACAACGCCAGGGTTCTGCGCGGCTGGGGCCGGCGGTCGTCGGTGTTCGCGGAATCGGAAAGTGTCAACGCGCGCTTTGGCATCGACATCGACGGGATTCCTTATGACGCCAAATACGTCTTCGACATGATCGGCTACAACTTCGAGCCTTCCGAGATCGGCGCGGCGTTCGGCCTTATCCAGTACCAGCGCCTGCCAGGCTTCCTCAAGTCGCGCCAAGCAACGTTCGACCGCCACAAGGCGTTCTTCAAGACATACGAGGAGCACTTCGTGTTGCCGGAGATGATCCCCGGCGCCGACGTGACTTGGTATGCCTTCCCACTGGTGGTCAGGGACAGCGCGCCGTTCAAACGCAATGAGATGCAGATCTATTTCGAGGCGCGCGGAATCCAAACGCGACCGATCTTCACCGGAAACATCCTGCGTCAGCCGGGCTTCAAGACCATCCAGCGCCGTGAGAGCCGCGGCGGCTATCCCGACGCAGACCTCGTGACCCGCGGCGGCATCGTCATCGGCTGCCATCAGGGCCTCAGCGAGTCGCAGGTCGCGCACATCTACGAAACCGCGGCGGCGTTCATCAAGAGCAAGGCATGATGCCTGGTGCGGCCCTCCCGGCCTGCGCCGGCATCTGTGAGGCAATACGGAGAAAACGACAATGGATCGATTGAACGCTTGCCGCGCCTGTCTGGCTCCGGAGCATTTTTATTCCTGCCGCTCGGCAACCATGCGCCGGGCCAGATGCTGATCAGGCCGGAGGATATCGACAAGCCGCAACCTGCCTATGGGCTCAACACTCAGGTCTGCCTGCATTGCGGCCTCATTCAGGTTGCCGATCAGATTCCAGCGGACTTCTTCCGGCACTACCTCTATGTGCCGTCTGGCGCTGCCACCATGCACACTCATTTCCGCGACTTCGCGGACGTGCTCGTCAAAGAAGCGGGAAAATCGGGGCTGATCGTTGACATTGGCTGCAACGATGGCCTGCTGCTCGCGGCGTGCAATGGCCTCGGCGCCAAGACGCTCGGCATCGATCCGGCCGAGAACATCGCCGCGATGGCCAAATCCCGCGGAGTCGACGTCCGCATCGCCTACTTCAATCCCGAAACGGCGGACGTCGTCCGCGAGAAACACGGAACCGCCAAGGTCATCGTCGCCACCAATACCTTCAACCACATCGGCGATCTGCACACCTTCATGAAGGGCATCACCATGCTGCTGGCGGACGACGGCGCGTTTGTGATCGAGGTGCCGCGCGCCAAGGAAATGCTCGAAATCGCCGGCTTTGACAACATCTATCACGAACACGTATCGGAGTTCAGCCTGCTGTCGATGGTCAAGCTCGGCGCGTTCTTCGGCCTGGAGGTGACCGACGTCCACCGCCTGCCGCACATTCACGGCGGATCGATGCGCGTGTTTTTCAGCCGTGCCTCCGCCAAGCGCAAGGCAGCGCCGATCGTCAAGGAGATGCTCGACGAAGAGGCGAAGGCCGGCATGCTCGACAAATCGAGCTACGTGGAGATGGCGAAGCGCGTCGAAACCATGGGGGAGGAGCTACGTGGCATACTTTCCGGCCTTAAGTCCCAGGGCCTCAAGATCGCGGGCTATGGCGCATCGGCGCGCGGCAACACGGTCATCACCTATTCGGGATCGGTACCCAGTATCTCGATTTTTTGGTCGACAAGAATCCCCTAAAGCACGGCCTCTACTCGCCCAACACGCGCATACCGATCAAGCCCGTCGAAGCCATCGATACGGAGAAGCCCGATGTGCTGTTCGTGCTCGCCTGGAACTTCTTCGACGAAATCAAGCAGCAACAGGCGGCCTTCTTGGCGCGCGGCGGTAAGTTCGTGGTGCCGTTGCCGAAGCCCGCTCTGGTGGAATGAGCTAGAAGCCACCCCGGTCGAACGCCATGGCACGTGTCCTCATCTTCGGTGGTACCGGCTTCATAGGCTCTCATCTCGCCAGGCACTGCCTGGAGCAGGGTGACCGCGTAGTGATCGCCGCCAGGCCGCAGTCGAATTCGTGGCGGCTCGCGGACGTGCTCGATAGCGTCATCATTCACCCGGTAAGCCTGTTAGAGCAGACGGCCATCGCGAGGCTGTTCCACGAGGTGCGCCCGGACCAAGTCTACTATCTCGTCGCCCAAGCCAAGCGGCCCCCCGAACGGAGTTTCTCCGATGTCGTTGACAGCATTGGCGAAGACCTGATGGGATTGGTCAATGTGATGGCGGCCGCCGCCGCTGCTGCTCCCAAGTCCTTCGTCAGGGCCGCGTCTCTGGCCGAATATGGCAATGGCCCGGCGCCATTTCTCGAAACTCAGCGCGAGAAGCCCTTGAATTCCTACGGCGCTTCCATGGCGGCCGGCACGCACTTCGCGCAGATGATGCAGCCGCGGCTATCCTATCCGGCCATTCATGCCCGCCTCGCCCTGTGTTACGGCCCCGGCCAGTCCAGCGAATTTCTGATCCCAGCGCTGATCCAAAATTGCATGGCCGGACAGCCAACCGTTATCCGGCGTCCTAACGACAGACGCGATCTCATCTACGTGATGGATGTGGTGACCGGGCTCCGCAAGCTGGCGAACGCTCCGCTTCCAGGCGGAACCGTGGTGAACCTCGCCACCGGAATAGCCCCGGCCATGATCGAAGTCGCCAGGGAAGTCGTGCGGGCGCTCGGAGGGAGGCAGGAACAGATCGTAATCGATGAGGCCCATGCCCAACCCGATACAACGAGTTATCTCTGTGGCTCCGCCGCCATGGCGCGCCAGCTGATTGACTGGCGGCCGGAAACCAGTTTCGCCGAGGGCTTGCAACGAACTTTGAACGCGATCAAGAAAAATGCCAATACGGTGGTGACATGAATTCTTCCGGCAAGACGCTCGTCTCGGTCCTGGTTCCAGCCTTCAATGAAGAAGAAAATGTCGAGCGCGCATACACGACCATCGTCGATGTCTTCCGCGGTCTGCCGGACTACGACTACGAAATCGTCGTCACCGACAATCACTCGACTGACGGGACCTTCAAGCTGCTGAAAGAAATCGCCGCTCGCGATCCCAATGTGCGGGCTATCCGCTTCTCACGCAACTATGGCTATGAACGATCTGTTCTGGTGGCCTATCAGCATGCGAACGGCGCCTGTGCGGTCCAGATCGATTGCGATCTCCAGGACCCGCCTCATCATATTCCCCACATGCTCGAACTATGGCGCCAGGGCCACGAAGTAGTTTACGGTGTTCGCAAGTCGTTGCCTGACGGATTCGTAATCCGTTGGCTGCGCCGGGCGTTTTATGCATGCATGCGCCTCGTCAGCGAAGACGACTTGCCGCTCAATGCCGGCGAATTCAGGCTTGTCGACGCCCGCATTCTGCGGGAGTTGCGCAGGGTCGAGGATACGTCCCCCTATGTTCGCGGCCTCATCAGCTCGATGGGATTCTCCCAGGTTGGCTTCGAATATGACCGTGCCGCGCGCGTTGCCGGCACCAGCAAGTTTCCGCTCAAAGCCCTGCTCGCCCTCGCCATCGACGGCGTACTCAATCACTCCCTGCTTCCCCTCCGGCTGGCATCCACTCTCAGCTTGCTGTTCGGAACGCTGACCTTTCTTCTCATTTTCGTCTATGTGATCGGAAGTTTCGTGTTGGGACAGGACTGGCCGACCGGCTTCACGACCACGACCGTGCTGCTGCTGATTTCGATCACCTTGAATGCCATGTTCCTCGGCATCGTCGGCGAGTACCTGGGCCGCGTGTTCATGCAATCGAAAAAACGCCCGGTTCCGATCGTCCAGGCCTCGCTCAATTTCGGCGACGACGCGGCGGAGGCCGGCGCCAATCGCTCAAGGCCGCCCTCCAAGGCCAAAACGCCATGACCGGGCATGGCCGGCGGGTCGCGGCGCTCTTGCAGACGGGACCCGCGTTTCTACGCTTCGCGACGGTCGGAGCCATCACTACCCTGCTCGATCTCGCGCTTTTCGCCGGTTTCACCGGAATTGGCCATCTGGCTCCGGCCGCGGCCAACATCATGTCCTACGGTTGCGGCGTCGCCGCGAGTTTCGTGTTGAACCGGAATTGGACATTCAACCGCGCCGACAGCGCCGGCCCCGCTTTCCACGAAGCCATCAAGTTCGCGCTAACCTACGGCGCCGGGCTAGTTCTATCGACGATACTTGTTTGCCTGCTCGCCCAAGCGATGCCAGCGCTGATCGCCAAGATCGTATCGGTGCCCATTGTACTGGTCTGGAACTTCGGCATGGCGCGCCACTGGGTCTTCACGCGCGACACCAGTGGTTCGTGACCGGTTATACCAACGGCCTTTGACCATGACTCGTGATGGGATTGAACGAACCCGCTGACGCGGGAGTTTTGCGTTTGTTGCCGGCGATGGACTCCTGATGGGAGCAACCATAATGTTTTTCAATGAATCAGGAATCCCGCGGTCTCAATGAGATGGCGGGCTACTTGATTTAGTTATGCCGCCATGTAGCGTTGATAGCTCTCGGCATAGAATACCAACGGCCCGCTGAAGTGACTCGGCTGGGATTCCCAAATTGATCGCGGTGTGATTCAAGGTGGCAAGGAGGACGCCTGCCATGCGGAACGACATCTCGATCAAGCCGACCCATACGCCTGCCGAGCTTCGCCGGCTCGCCGCCCGAGTGAAGGACGCCAAGCAGAGCCGGCGCCTCCTGTCGATCGCGGCGGCGCTGGATGGCATGAGCCGTGCCGAGGCCGCGCGGACCGGCCGTATCGGCGACGGCAAGATATTCGTGCTCGACCTTGAAGGGGTCATGCGCGTGCGCACCGGCGAGGTTGGGGCCGACGCGCTCTAGCCCGCGGTGGACGGCTCGAACTACAGGAAATCCCTTCTAGAGCAGCCCCAAGGGGAAATTGCGCTCGCGGACTTGACGCGCAATTTCTCGCATTGGTTCTTCGACCTCTTGCGCAACTTCGTCCTCGTCGGAGGACTTCGATTTTTCGCCGAGAAGTCAGGCAGCCCGGTGCTTTGGGCTCTGCACGGGATCGCGCTTTTCGTGATCCTGCTCTACTGCCTGTCTTATGCCGATCGGTG
>JAAURV010000272.1 GCA_012032065.1 Hyphomicrobiales bacterium | reverse complement strand
GGGAGGTGAGGGTGAGTCAGGACATTCTCTTGACTTACCCTCACCTACCCCATGACGCTTCGCGTCACGGGTCCCCTTCCTCCCCCGCTTCGCAGGGGAGGACATTTGCGAGCCTCGTGCGTGGCGCTTGGACTGGATGACGAAGAGGTTTGGGCGGCATAAGATGGCGCAGCGCCCGAGCATTGCCGGCTAGTTGAAAGGAGGCGACGCACATGGAACTGAACGCCAATTTCGACGAACGGATTGCCGTTCACGCGGAGAAACTCGACTGGGTGAAATCGCCGATGCCGGGTGTGGACCGGCGCATGCTGGACCGCTTGGGCGGTGAGGTTGCCCGCGCCACCTCGATCGTCCGCTACGCGCCGGAGAGCAAGTTTTCCTCCCACGTCCACACGGGCGGCGAAGAGTTTCTGGTGCTGGAAGGCGTGTTCCAGGACGAACATGGTGACTTTCCGGCTGGCAGCTATATTCGAAATCCGCCGGAATCCTCGCACACGCCGGGCTCGAAGCCGGGCTGCGTCATCTTCGTCAAGCTTTGGCAGTTCGATATGGCCGACCGGACGCATGTGCGCATTGACACGAACAAGATGAAATTTTTCGACGATGCAGCACGGGCCAATGTCAAGATCATGCCCTTGTTCAACGATGGGCATGAAGATGTGAGACTTGAACAATGGGCGCCTAATGCGGCACTCACCCTTGAGGCATCGAATGGCCTGGAAGCCCTGGTGCTTGACGGCAGCTTCTCCGAAAGCGGCGAGCACTTCAGCCGCAATTCGTGGCTGAGACTTCCCAAGGGTGGCTCTGCTTCAATCAAGACGGGTGCTTCGCCGGTGCGGCGTTTGGATCAAACGCGATCACCTCGCCGTTCCGCCGAAAGCGCCGCGCACGAAATAGTGCATACCGGGCGTTTGAACCGAGCGCGGCGCGTTGCGCGCGTACCGCTTGGACGGGATTACGAAAAGGAGTTTGGCGGCGCGGAGGATTGGCCAATTTTGCGGAGCCGCCTTGCTCACGCGTCCGTGATCTCTCGCACATCCGCGTGATGCGCTTCGTTCTCACGCGCATGTGTCGCGCCAGTGATCGGGGTTCGTGTGCACCTTGCCGGGCAGGGCGGCAATTGGGCCGGGCCTTTTCTGTAAGGATACAATCCATGAAGATCATCACCCGTTCGAACGCAGCGCTTGCGGCGGCTGCGCTGACGCTGGCGGTTACCGGCGCCGGCTCGTTTCCACGACCGCATCGGCCGCCGAAGGCAAAGTGATGTGTCAGGGCGTTAATGCCTGCAAGGGTCAGGCAGCCTGCAAGGGCGCTTCCAATTCCTGCGCGGGCCAGGCGGCTTGCAAGGGCCAGGGCTGGATCCACACCACCGCCGCGCAATGCGAGAAGTGGGGCGGAAAGATTCTCGGCTAAGTTTCGCCATCCAATTCCGGCGCGGGCAAGGCCCGGTTTGTCCGCGCCGGACATTGCGGTGGAGTGGCGGCGCGGAGGATCGATCCGATGCGCCATGCAAATGCGCCAGGCAGCGATGGGACGGCTGGAGGCGATCGAAGAGGCCCGCCTGGAGTAGTCCGCGGGCGGCCATTGGTGTATCGCCTGCCGCCATGACCGACGTTCCACCGGATGCCGCATCACACATGAAATCCGCCTTGGCCTTCGAAAAGTCGGGCGACTGGGCGAATGCGCTTGCCGCATGGCGCCGTGGGCTGGATTTCGATCCCCAGAATGCACGGGCGCTGCGGCGCATCGGGCAGTGCCTCTACAATATCCGGGCGCTCGACGAGGCCCAAAGGTTCGTGCGCGAAACCCTGAAGCTGCTTCCAGGCGACGCGGCGTCGGAACGGCTGCTCGGCGCCATCGCGCGATCGCTGCCTTCGTGGCACAGGGTACATGCGGTGGATGCGTTAAAGGCCGAGGATTTCCCCTTGGCGGCGCAGCATCTCGAACGCTGGTTTGAATTGCAGCCGGACAATCGAACCTGCGCCGCCTGGCTCGACCGGGCGCGAAGTTTTCTGCCCGATCTGGGCCAGCGGCTGGATGCAATGGACGGCGGCGCGGCGCGGCGGCGAATCTATGTCGCGGGTTGCGCGCGTTCGGGCACCTGGCTTGCGACGGCGCTGATGAACTGCTTCGATGGGGTGCAGATGGTGGCGGAGGAATCGATGTTCGGGCGGTTCCTGAGGATAACGCCTGAAGCGCCATGCATCGTGCTGAAGCGGTCTTCCGATGCCTACAGCGCGCTTGCGCGCGCGCCGGAAGAAATCGAAATCGTCTACGTGGTGCGCCATCCATTCGATGTGCTGACAAGCGTGCACACGGGGCGCGAGCGCTATGCCACGCCGGAGCGCTGGAAGGCCGAGATGGCCGCGTTCCGCCTGCTGCTCGAAAGCCGCCGCGGGGGACTTCATCTGCTTGGCTACGAGGATATGGTGCTCGAACCCGCGGTCGCGCAGCAGCGGTTGGGCGAAGCGCTCGGCCTTCCCATCCGGCATCCATTCGCGCGGTTCAACGAGGTGGTGTCGTTCGGCAGCGGCGCGGTGGCCGCGATGCATGGCTTGCGCGCGCCCGATGCCAAGTCGGTGGGGCGGTGGCGGCGCGACCAAGAGCAGCTTGAATATGTGAAGAGCGTTTTGCCACAGCTCGAGCCCGAACTCTCGTGGCTGACGAACTTGCGCGGCTACGACGTTACGCTCTGAGCAACGGTGAAGATGTGCCAGGTGTCGGTGTCGGCCACGGCGCCGCCGGAGAGAAGCGGATAATGCACCGTGTCGGTGCGATCCAGCGAAAAGCCCAGTTCCTTCATGCCGTCGATGCCGAGGCGGGGGGCATGGGGCATGAAAATTTTCGCGCCGGCCGCCAGGCGTTGCGCCAACTTGCCGTAGGCGAGGCGCGCTTTTGCTTCCGTCAGATGCTTGGTCACGAAGAAGTCGAGCAGAACATCGAACGGCCCGTCGCCTTCCGCAAGGTCGAAATTTTCGTCGAGGCGCAGCTTGGGACTCTTGGCGGCAAGGGCATGCATCGCGGCTTCGTAAACCGAAAAGGCGACAAGACTGCGCAGATGGGCGTCGATGCCGGTGTAGTTACCGGGTTCGAGGTACGGAATGAGCCAAAGTCCAAGGCGGCCCGCGCCGCAGCCGAGATCGAGGACGCGATCGCTTGGCTTCATTCCGCAGCTCAGGAGCTTGTCGAAGTAATAGCGGCCGAGAATCCAGGGCCTGCCGTAGTAGCGGTGATGATCCTCGCGGAGAAACTCGCCGACGGCGATCTCTTCGCCGCCGTCTTTCATGTCGGATGCGGCGCGGGCAATTTCGTTCCAGGTCTTGGCGGACGTGAAACGGGTTACCTCGCCGCGCCGGCAAGCAGGATCGGGATTTGCAAAAACGGCTGCATCGCCGACTAGATACGCGTGGGCGCAGACTTCGTCCACCTCCGATGGATTGCGCTGGCGAAGACACGTTCGATGGCGGCGCTGGCTCTGACTGGCGATTCCATTTTCGGCTGACGTCACGTCCGCTGTGGCAAAAGCCATAGCGGGCAATTGTCCTCTCCGTTAGATTGCCTCCTCAAGAACGATTTGCAGGAGGCCTCATCTTGGTCAGCAAAGATATGGCGGCGGAGCTATTTGTTCCGCAGGCGGATGATTTTGTCGAATTTGACGACTCGTCCGCCAGGCTTGTGGCGCACACCCATGATGCGCTTGCCGGCGTAACGCTTGCGCCCGGCTTCGAGCATCGCGTCGAGCGCCTTCTTGCTGGTGGCGCCTGCAACCAGAAGCCAGACCACGTCGTCGCCGCCGGTTTCGTCATATCCGGGGATGCGGCCCTCGCGGGCGAAGATCGCGGCGCGTGCCGCATCGAGCATCGCCCAGCCCAAGTAGCCCACGACTTTCACGCCCTCGAAAGCGAAGAGATAGGTATTGTGCTTGACCTGAGCGTCAAGCGACAGAACCAAAGGCCCGAAACCAAATTGATACGAAAGGCGCGCGCGCGCCAGAAAGTGCGCGGCGGCCGCGAGCGCCACATCAGGACGATTCAGCTGGGATACGATCAGGGCCATGGGCGGCAGTCTTGCCAGCCCTGCCAACTGCTTGCAACATCACACATCAACTTCTTTGAAGGAGCCGTATCATGACCACCACCGACATGCGCGTCGCAATCAACTGGGGCACGCAGGTGGCGCTTCCCGCCAACCGCGAGATTACATTTTCGTTCCTCGGAGCGGGCGCGAGGCCGCTTGCAACGGACTCCAACTACCAAACCGTGACAAACGGCGTGCCGGCGGCGACTGTCGCATTCACCGCGGCAGAGATGCAGGCGGTGCGCGATGCGCTCGCGGTCTATTCGCAGATCCTCAATGTGACATTCCGGGAAGTGACCGGCGCTTCGACTTTCACCTTCGGCGCGGAAAATCTCACCGGCAACTGGGCCGGATTCATGAATCCGCCGGGGGAAACGGCGGCGGGCTATTGCGGACTT
>JAAURV010000271.1 GCA_012032065.1 Hyphomicrobiales bacterium | reverse complement strand
ATAACTGAACGCTCAAGTGATTCCACTTGAGCGCGTTATGCGCTAGACCAAGAGCGGCCTCACCGACGCGCTGAACCGCGAGCAGCTTGTCGAGATAAAGCGCCTTGAGCTCCAGGGCGCCGTCCTGCACCGCCGCGACGCCTGTATTCAGGGCGGCCACCACATGACCGCGCGAATCGTAGAGCGGCACGGCGATGGATCGGAGGCCAAGTTCGATCTCCTGATCGTTGATGGCGTATCCCTGAGTCCGCACTTTGTTCAGTATACGAAGGAGCTTATCGATGTCGGTGACGCTCCGCTCGGTGCGCCGCGTTGGCGGATGCTTCTTCAGCATGGCGCGTGTTTCCGGCTCTGGCTTGTCCGCCAGCAGCACGCGGCCCATTGACGTGCAATAGGCCGGGAGCCTGCTTCCCGGCATCAGGCTGACGGACATGATCCGCTGCTGCGCGCGCGCGCCACATAGACGATCTCCCAGTCGTCGAGAATTGAAACCGATGTGCTTTGTCCGATGTCGGTGGAAAGCCGGTCGAGCCAAGGTTGAATGAGATTGGGGAGCGGCATGGCGGCAAGACAGGCGGTGCCGAGCCTGAGGATGCGAGGCGTCAATCGAAAGAATTTTCCGTCGTAGCCGGCATACCCAAGCTCCGCGAGCGTCAGCAAACAGCGCCGCGCCGTGGCGCGATCATATCCCGTTGCCGCCGATACTTCCGCAATAGACAGCCGCGGCCTTTCCGCCGAGAACGCCTCGATGACAGACAGCCCCTTGGCCAAACTGCCGAGATAGTCAGTTGCCTTGCGGTCCATTCTCAGGTTCATATATTGAACAAATATCAATTATTGAACAAATCGCTTGACGGCGGCAAAGTCAAGGGCTTTGAATTCCGGTCGCCGATTTCGCAATGCGAGGGGCAAGCAAAGAGTTCGAATGCCGAACGTGATACGGCTGTATCGTGGTATGGGCGGGAGCCGGGGACGGCGCTCGGACAAGCAGTTACAGTTCGAAACGGGTCCATAAGCGGCCCGGCGGCCACAAGTTCCATCTGGGAGGAAAAACAAACATGTCACTCATCACCAAGTTCAACCGCCGGTCCGCGCTCAAAGCCGCGCCGGCCTTATCGCAGCGCCGGCTTTTCTGCGCCGCGCCTATGCGCAGGAAGTTTTCAAGATCGGCAAGATCGGCCCGGTCACCGGCCCTATCGCCGGTTTCGGCGAAGCCACGAGTTGGGTTGTCGACGGCCTGAAGGACGTGATCGCCAAGCTCCCGGTTCCAATTGAAATCATCCAGAAAGACTCGCAGTCAAACCCGAACCGCGCTGCGGAAGTGGCAACCGAATTGATCGAGAAGGACGGTGTCAAACTGTTGCTCGCCAAGGGCACACCCGACACAACCAACCCCGTGGCCGATCAGGCGGAACTCAACGGCGTGCCCTGCATCACCGACGATGCACCATGGCAACCCTACTTCTTCGGGCGCGGCGGCGATCCGGCGACAGGATTCAAGTGGACTTACCATGCCTTCTGGGGCCTCGAAGATGTGATCGCGAATTTCCTTTCGATCTGGGATGCATCGGGCGCGGCCAAATCGGTCGGCGGCTTGTTCCCGAACGATGCCGACGGCAATGCCTGGGGCGATCCCAAGCTGGGTTTCCCCGAGCCGCTCTCGAAGGCCGGCTACAAGCTGGTCGATCCCGGCCGTTATCAACCGCTCAACAACGACTTCTCCTCGCAGATCGCAGCCTTCAAGGAAGCGGGCGTGGAAATCGTGACCGGCGTGATGATCCCGCCCGACTTCGCAACCTTCTGGAGCCAGGCGGCGCAGCAGGGTTTCAATCCGAAAGTGGTGACGGTCGGCAAGGCGCTTCTTTTCCCCTCTTCCCTCGAGGCACTTGGCGATCGCGGCGATGGCCTCACCACGGAAATCTGGTGGTCGCCGAACCATCCGTTCAAGTCCAGTCTCACCGGCCAGTCGGCGAAGGATCTGTGCGATGCCTATACCGCGGGGACCGGCAAGCCGTGGACGCAACCGCTGGGATTCGCGCATGCGCTGTTCGAAATCGCCTTCGACGTGATCAAGCGCGTCAAGGATGTGAACGATCCGGAAGCCGTGCTCGCCTCGCTCGTCGAAACCGAGCTCGACACGATCATCGGCCCGATCTCGTGGAAGGGCGGGCCGAACAACCCGGTCAAGAACGTCTGCAAGACGCCGCTCGTCGGTGGCCAGTGGACCAAGACCGACAAGGGCTTCGACCTTGTCATCACCAACAACCCGCAAGCAGCCAGCATTCCCGTTGGCGGCAAGCTGAGACTGTTGGGTTGACGTTACTTGACACCCCCTCGCCTCCCCCATGACGTTTCGCGTCACGGGGCCCCTTCCTCTCCCGCTAAAGCGGGAGAGGACGTTGGCCTTAAGCCCGCCCTGGGGAAATAGATGTCCCTCCTTTCTCTCGACACGCTGAGCAAACGATATGGCGCATTGGTCGTGACCGATGCCGTGAGCCTCTCCGTCGAGAAGGGCGGCATCCTCGGCATCCTGGGGCCAAATGGCGCGGGCAAGACCACGTTGTTCAATCTTGTGGCCGGAACGGTGAAGCCCGACTCGGGCCGCGTCTTCTTCAAGGAGAAGGACATAACACAGGACAGCGCCGCGATGCGCTGCCGGCATGGCATATCGCGTTCTTTCCAGGTGCCGCATCCCTTCAACGGCATGACGGTGTTCGAGAATATTCTCGTGGGCGCGGCCTTTGGCAGATCGGGACACGATCCCGAATTCCACGCACTGAAAGTGATGGAACTCACGGGCTTGAAAGCCAAGGCCAATCAGCTTGCTAGTTCGATCACCCTGCTCGAACGCAAGCGCCTGGAATGGCGCGCGCAATCGCGACCGAACCTGAGCTTCTCTTGCTCGATGAAATCGCGGGCGGCCTGACCGAGCGCGAATGCCAATCCTTGCTCGCCGCCATCCGCGACGTACACGCATCGGGCGTTACCATCGTGTGGATCGAGCATGTGGTTCACGCGCTGCTCTCGGTGGCGGAGCGTCTCGTCGTGCTGAACTTCGGCAAGCTCATCGCCGATGGCAGGCCCGAGGACGTGATGCGCAGCAAGGACGTGAAGAGCGTCTATCTCGGCGAGGACGCGCATGTCTGATCCGTTGCTCGCCGTCGCCAATCTCGAAGCCTGGTATGGCGACGCGAAGGTGCTGCACGGCGTATCCTTCTCGCTCAGGCAGGGCGAGATGCTGGCGCTCATCGGCGCGAACGGCGCAGGCAAGAGCACGCTCCTCAAATGCATCTGTGGACAATTGCCAAAGAAGACCGGATCCATTGCGTTCAAGGGCGAAGCCATTGCCGCGCTGGCGGCAAACCACATCGTTGCGAAGGGCGTGGCTCTTGTTCCGGAAGGACGCCGGCTCTTTCCCTCGCTCAGCGTCGAAGAGAACCTCGTGCTCGGCGGCAGTGTGCAGCGTCCGGGGCCGTGGTCTCTTGAAAGCATCTACGCCCTCTTCCCAATCCTCAAGGAGAAACGCCACGCGCCATCGACCTCTTTATCGGGTGGTCAGCAGCAGATGGTGTCGATTGGCCGGGCGTTGATGTCCAATCCCGATCTCATCCTGCTCGACGAACTAAGCCTCGGTCTGGCGCCCATCGTGATCAAGGATATCTACGCGCTGTTACCCCGAATTCTGGGGAGCGGGCTTTCGGCGATCCTCGTCGAGCAGGACGTGACTCGCGCGCTCGATTCCGCCAACCATTTTCTCTGCATACAGGAAGGACACATTTCGCTCGAAGGCGCACCGAAGGCCTTCACCAAGGACCAGATCTCCGCCGCCTATTTCGGGATGTGAACGATGGTCTGGGTCAACATCGTGGTTCAAGGCGTTCTGGTCGGCGGCCTCTACGCGCTGTTCGCGGCGGGGCTGTCGCTCATCTTCGGCGTCATGCGTCTGGTCAACATCGCTCATGGCGATCTCATTGTCGCGGCCGCCTATCTCGCCTGGGTCATTGTCTATGCGACAGGCATTCACCCGCTCCTGAGCCTCGTTCTGGTCGTGCCGCTGGCGATGCTGTCCGGCTATGCATTGCAGCTCGGCATTCTCAACCGCACCCTCGGCAAGGACATCCTGCCGCCGTTACTGGTGACATTCGGACTCTCCGTCATTATCCAGAACGCCTTGCTGGAAGGCTTCACCGCCGATACGCGAAAGCTCAACGCGGGCCGGCTCGAAACCGGATCGTTCCCGCTGCTTCCGGGCGTCGACATTGGCTACTTGCCATTGCTGCAGTTGGCCGTCGCCATCGCGGTCATCGCCGGGCTGCAATATCTCTTCTACAACACCGCGCTTGGCCGCGCCTTCCGTGCAACGTCCGATGACTCGGAAACGGCGATGCTCATGGGCCTCGACAAGCGCAAGGTCTATGCCTGGGCCATGGCGCTGTGCCTTGGCGTGGTGGCGATCGCCGGCGTCTTTCTTGGCATTCGCGCCAACTTCGATCCGGCCATTGGACCG
>JAAURV010000019.1 GCA_012032065.1 Hyphomicrobiales bacterium | reverse complement strand
GCGAGGGCCGCCGGGCCTTGCGCGCTGCCCCCACGGCGTCGTTTCCAACGCTGGTCCGCAACATTCCGGTTTACGAGATCGTCCCTGACGAGGCGGTGGAACTTATCCACAGCGAGTCGCTGAAAATCCTCGAAGAGGTGGGCTGCGAGTTCCGCGATGACGAAGCCATCGCCATGTGGAAGGCGGCGGGAGCGGATGTCAAAGGCACGCGGGTACGGATCGACCGGGCGCTGCTCCTGGAGCTTGTGTCCAGTGCGCCACCCGAGTTCACGCTCAATGCGCGGAACCCTGCGCGCACGGTCAGGATTGGCGGCAACAACAGCATTTTCGTTCCGATGTATGGCGCGCCCTTTGTGCGCGATCTCGACAATCAACGCCGCTATGGCTCGCTTGCCGATCTCAACAACTTCCATCGCCTTGCCTACATGTCTCCGGCACTGCATTCCTCGAGCTCGATTTGCTGCGAGCCAATGGAGATTCCGGTGCCCAAGCGGCATCTGCACATCATCCATTCGGCGCTGACCTACTCCGACAAGCCGTTCATGGGCATCGTCACCTCGAAAGAGCGGGCCGAGGATGTGATGAAGATGGCAGGCATCGTGTTCGGGGAGGACTACGTCAAGGACAACACCGTCGTCGTTTCGATCACCAACTGCAATTCGCCGCTGGTATGGGATCAGACCATGCTCGATGCCATGCGGGTCTACTCGTCGAACAACCAGCCGATCATTGCGGCGCCCTTTGCGCTTTGCGGCGCATCGACATCCGCTTCGGCTGTGGGTGCCGTGGCTCAAGTCAATGCCGAGGCCCTGGCGGGAGTTGCCTACACGCAAATGATACGAAAGGGCGCTCCCGTCATCTACGGGCAGTTCATGGTGACCGTGGACATGAAGACCGGTGCGCCATGGGCGGAACGCCGGAAGCCGCACAGATGATGTATCTGATGGGCGCGCTGGCGCGGAAATACAAACTGCCATGGCGTACCTCGGGCTTCCATGTCGGTTCCAAGCTCAACGATGCGCAGGCGGGTTACGAAGCCAACATGCTGATGCATGCGGCGATCCTCTCGGGCGCCAATTACATCTGGCATGTGGCGGGCTGGCTCGAAGCGGGGCTCGTGTGTGGCTATTCAAAGTTCGTGACCGATGCCGAGCAGTTGGTGGGCTGGTACAAATATGCGGGCGGACTCTCCTTTGACGATTTCAAGGAAGCGATGCAGGCGGTGCGGGAAGTGGGACCAGCCGGGCACTTCCTCGGTACGCAGCATACCCTCGAGCATTTCGAGAAGGCGTTCTTTATCCCATCGATCATGGACTTCAATTCGTTCGAGCAGTGGCAGGCGGAAGGATCGAAGGATCACGACACCCGCGGCCGCGACAAGGCGCGCGCCATGCTTGCGGCCTATGAACCGCCGAAGATGGACGAAGGCATCGCCGAGGGCCTGCGCGATTTCATCGCGAAGCGCGAGGCAGAGCTGCCCAATACCGTCAACTGAGACGCGACGGCTCCAAGCTTAGGCTGACGAGAAGCCGCTTTGCCGCCGAATGAAAGCGACCGTCAGCGCCATGCGAACGCGCCAGCATCATGGCGCCCTCGAGGGAGGCAACAAGAAACTGAGCAAGCTCGTGGGCTTCGCCTTCGAAACGCAATGAGCCGTCGGTCCGCCCGAGTTCAAGAACGCCAGTCAGCCACCTTTCATTGAGATCGAAGAAGTGGTCGAGAGCGGACTGCATCGGCTTGGGTAGCGTATCGAATTCCGCCGCCAGCATCCCGCACAGGCACATGCGGTGATCGGCGAGCACACCGGCGTAAATTGCGACGTAGTCGCGGATACGGTCCGAGCCCGCTCCACCCTGACGATCTATTTCGTCGAGCCTCTGCCGAAACCCATTTTCGTAACGGCCAATCAACGACAGACCGAGGTCGCCCTTGACTTTGAAGTGGTAGTGCAAGCTTGCCTTGGTGATGCCGAGCGTTGCGGAGATATCCGCGTAGCTGAAGGCATTGTAACCGCGCTTCTGAACCAGCGTCTGCGCAATATCGAGAATCTGATCCGAGGTGCTGGACCGGATCGCGCTTTGATGCATTTCCTTCTTATCCAAGCTGTTGACGTATGGTCCACCTAGCATTTTCCAACGCCAGATGTCTACTTACTAGTTGACAAGTAATCTATCAGTTGGTAAGTTTTCCGAACCGGTGGGAAACGCCAATACCACTGCCCTTCCAAGGCAGTGCGGCGTTAAACGTGCATCGCATCAACGTGCCTCTTGGTCCTGAATCGGGAGAACGAAATGACCCTAAATGCACCGACAATACCGGAGCTGCGCCGCGCCGTTGAAACCCGCGATTCCAAAAGCCTCAAGGCTCTTTATGCCGACGACGCCGTACTCACCATCATCGACACGGACAATCCGCCGAGCCGGCCAAGGACGATTTCCGGGGCCAAGGAGATCGGAGCCTTTCTCGACGATGTCTACAGCCGCGACATGACGCACACAGTCGATGTCGGGGTCGTCGACGGCAAGCAGCTCGCCTTCGTCGAGAGCTGCACCTATGACGATGGCACGCGCGTCATCGCTTCATGCACGGCGGAGCTCGGCCCCAAGGGCATTGTCCGGCAGACCATCGTACAGGCCTGGGACAGCTAAGTTCCTTTTCGAAACGCACCTCACTGTTCAGGGAGAAACGACAATGAAGACGCTTGCCTTGCTTTCAATGCTTGCAGCCTTGGCTGCTCATTCATCCACAGCCGCTTTCGCCGACGGCGATGCGGACATGATCAAGAGCGCCGAGTCCGCGGCCCCAGCCGCGGTCAGTTCCGGCGCCACGATCTATGCGGCGGATGAGTCGGGAAAGATGAAGACGCTCCGGGAAGGAAGCAACGGATGGTGGTGCATGCCAGATACACCCTCGACCCCGGGACCGGACCCCATGTGCGGCGACGCCAATGCGATGGAATGGGCGATGGCATGGATCGGAAAAACCGAGCCGCCAAAGGGCAAAGTCGGCTTCATCTACATGCTCGCGGGCGGAACGGACGCAAGCAATACCGATCCCTATGCAACCGGTCCCACCGAAGGAAACAACTGGATCACGACGGGACCGCATGTGATGATCATGAATGCAACCGACGTCATGGCGGGATATCCGTCGGACGCAAAGCCCGACACGTCCAAACCTTATGTGATGTGGCCCGGCACACCTTACGCGCACCTCATGGTGCCGGTGAACTGAGCCGCACGCGGCACAGGAGCGCCCCCGGATCCTGTGCCGCTTCCGGCGCCTACGCGGCGATGTCCCACGTCTGCGCTCGCACTTGACGTTCGAGGCGCTCGAGTTCCAAACGGATCAGGTCTTCGGGATAGTCGATGCCGCGCGCGGCGAAATCCGCGACGATGCGCGCGATCACGTCCTCCGGACCGGGGATCTCATCATCCGCCTTGATGATCTCATGCGCATAGGCGGACAGTTCTTCGCCAAACATGCCCAGACGCATTCCAGCCCAGTGACCCAGGAGCAGGTTGCGGCGGTCGATGATCGAGCCTTCGCGAGGCTCTATGGTTTTGTCAA
Organism: Hyphomicrobiales bacterium; assembly: GCA_012032065.1. Taxonomy (GTDB): domain Bacteria; phylum Pseudomonadota; class Alphaproteobacteria; order Rhizobiales; family Aestuariivirgaceae; genus Aestuariivirga. Next base: position 16,494 of record JAAURV010000019.1, on the reverse strand, counting down.
ACGGCATAGGTGCGGTCCTTTGCAGCCGCAGTCATTTGGGAACCAACTGTGACCAAGCGGTGGCGGCCACATGAAACTCTCTTCATCTCCGCCCCAGAAAAAAAGGGGGTGAATGGAAGAAACCGGAACCACTCACCCCCTTAAACGGCAGCCCGAATGCAAGAGACGCAACTGCCGCTGTCGAACCGAGAACTCTGCAAATGAGAATGGGAGGACCCAAGGCAGACGCGTTCAACATTATCGAATTAGCAACCCCTGTGCCATTCGTGTTGCAGTGCGTGAGTATTAGTAAAACATTGTTTTAAATACATATTGTGAATCCGGCGGGTGACGCTCGGAGAGCTTCCCTGCCAAGGAATTGTGCAATGCAATGAAGAAAAAGTCAGCAGCCGATAGGGGGTGATTGGATTTCGGTCAGTGGCGCGAGGCAGGGCATCAGCGCTTGAAAGTCCCAAGCCAATCTCCGAAGCGGTCCATCGCCTCGGCGAGCAAACCGGCGTCGCGCAGGTAGCACATGCGGAGAAAGCCTTCGCCACCCGGCCCGAAGGTGGCGCCCGGCGCGAAGCCGACTTTCGCCTCGTCAATGATGCGAAGCACTGTAGCCATCGAGTCCGTCATGCCTTCGAGGCGGAAGAAGAGATAGAACGCGCCGCGCGGCACTTCGAAGCTTACACCCGGCAACGACGACAACCGATCGGTCACCAGATCGCGGTTCGCCCTGGCGCGTGTCACCTGGTTATCGATGAATGGCTCGCCTTCATCGAGGGCAGCCACGCACCCGCGTTGAAGGAAAGCGGCCGTGCCGCTGGTATTGTACTGGATCAGGCGTTCGATCGCCTGGCCCAGAACCTTCGGCGCTTGCAGCCAGCCCACGCGCCAGCCGGTCATGGCCCAGTTCTTCGAGAAGGTATTGCCGAGAAGCAGTTGCTCTTCGCTATCGCAAACATCGAGGAACGAAGGCGCGCGGATTTCGCCGCGGTCGCTGTAGTAGAAGCGCGAATAGACTTCATCGCCGAGAATCCAGAGACCATTCTTGCGGCAATGGTCGCGGACTGCGCTCAGTTCTTCTCTGCTCGCAGTCCAGCCGAGCGGGTTCGATGGCGAATTTATGCAGATGGCCTTGGTGCGTGGCGTCACCGCACCGAAGAGCTTGTCGAGATCGAGCCGCCATCCGCCATTGGCGAAATCCATCGGCACTTCGACGGGCCGCGAACCCTGGATGCGCAAAGGCCCGGCATAGTTCGGCCAAGCAGGCGTTGGCAGGATGATCTCGTCGCCCTCGCCCGCGATCATCTGGATGGCGGTCTGGATCGCCTGCATGCCGCCGCCGGTCACATAGAAGTTCTCCGCATCGAACGCGCGGCCGAAGTGGCGCGTGTGATAGCGCGCGAGCGCGTCGCGGAGTTCGGGAATGCCGCGCTGCCATGTGTAGAAGGTTTCGCCGCGCGCTAAAGCTTCGCTTGCCGGGCGCGAGAAGGTTTCGGGCGTCGGCAAATTGCCTTCGCCGGCCCAGAGCGGAATGACCCCGGTTTTCGAGAAGCCGTACATGGCCGCGCGCACGATGCCGCTGTCGGGTTCGCCGCGGGATTGCGGCGTGATGGCCGCGAGAAGATTCGCCGTCTGCATGATCCGTGCTTAAGCCAAAAGAAAACCCGGGTGTCCAGCACCCGGGTTTCAGAGTGCGTATGCGCCGGGCGCTTACTTCTTCTTCACCAGCGCGTCGCGGATTTCTCCGAGCAGCTTCTCGGAAGCCGACGGTGCCGCGGGCGGCGGCGGCGGTTCGGCCTTCTTCATCCGGTTCGAGACCTTCACGAGCTGGAACAGAATGAAAGCGATGATCAGGAAGTTGATGAGGATGGTGATGAATGCACCATATCCGAACACCGCCCCCTGCTTCTGCGCATCGGCCAAGTTGGTTGCGGTTACGGCAGAATTCAAACCGACAAAATAGTTGTCGAAGTTGAGACCGCCCGCAACCGCACCGATGATCGGCATGATGAGAAAGTTAACAAAACCATCCACGATCTTGTTGAACGCAGTCGCTAAGATCACGCCGACTGCGAGGTCGAATGCATTCCCCTTGAATGCGAACTCCTTAAATTCTTGCCACATATTCAGTCCCCCTGTGTTTGTGCAAGTTGCAAGGTTGCGCCAGAACGCGCGGGCCGGTTGATACACTAGCCGGTTACATTGGCAAAGCTATTTTCTCGCCAATTTCCTGCACTTGCAGGGGCGGCCTGGGCGAGGCAAGATCGCCCGCGGAGACGCTCAATCCGATGCTCGACAGCGCCACGGTCCTTGCTGCCGGCCTGCTTTACGTGGGGTTGCTGTTCGTCGTGGCAACTTACGGCGACAGGCTGGCGCGAAACCGCAGCCCGGGGTCGCCCAAGCCGTTCGTCTATGCCCTTTCACTTGCTGTTTACTGCACCTCGTGGACCTATTTCGGCAGCGTCGGCGTGGCCGCGCGCAACGGGTTCGACTTTCTCGCGATCTATGCAGGGCCGATACTGGTTTTCGCTCTCGGATGGCGGATCGTCCGGCGAATCGCGGCCATCGCCAAACAGGAGAACATCACATCGATCGCCGACTTCCTCTCGGCGCGCTATGGCAAGAGTGAAAGTCTGGGCGCCATCGTCGCCATCATCGCGGTCATCGGCATCGTTCCCTATATTTCCATTCAGTTGAAAGCACTCTCCTTCTCGCTCGAAACCATGATCGCGGCGCCCGTGTGGGCTTCGGCCGAAGCGGCCATGGCGGTCAATCTCGCGTTTCTGATCACGGTGGCGCTCGCCCTCTTCGCGATATTGTTCGGCACGCGCCACATCGATACCGGCGAACACCAGCATGGATTGATCCTTGCCATCGCAGTCGAGTCGATCGTGAAGCTTATCGCGTTCGTTGCTGTTGGAGTATTCGTCACCTTTGCATTGATGGGCGGGCCAGGAGCGCTGATTGAAAGAGCGTCGGCACTACCCGAGATCGGCCAGCTCTTCAGCAAGGAACTCGATGGCGGGCGTTGGCTGACCATGATCTTGCTGTCGATGGCGGCCATACTGCTGCTGCCACGGCAATTCCACGTGGCCGTGGTCGAGAATGCAAATCCGCGGGACATCAGGCGCGCCGCGTGGCTGTTTCCAACCTACCTCGTGGCCATCAATCTCTTCGTCATACCGGTTGCCGTCGCCGGATTGATTTTGCTGCCGCGGAGCTCGGATGCGGACACTTACGTGCTTTCGCTGCCGGTCCTCGCCGGCAATCCTTTCATGGCGCTCATTGCATTCATCGGCGGCATTTCGGCCGCTACCGCCATGGTGATTGTCGAAACCATCGCGCTCTCCATCATGGTCAGCAACAATCTGGTTTTGCCGCTCATGGTGCGGCTTGGGCGGCATGGCCCGGGCGGTCAGGATGACATGGCCGGCGTCATCTTGCTGGTGCGCCGTTCGGCGATCTGCCTTATCCTGCTTCTCGCCTACAGCTACTACTGGATGGCCGGCAACTCGGCGGCGCTGGCGCAGACCGGCTTGATTTCCTTCGCAGCCGTTGCGCAATTCGCGCCTGCGTTCCTTCTCGGCATGATGTGGAAACGGGCCACCGCGGCGGGCGCCAAGGCCGGCGTGCTCGCAGGCTTCGTTATGTGGGCTTACACGCTGCTGATCCCATCTTTTGTCGATTCTGGGTGGATTGGCCAAAGCCTGTTGCAGGAGGGACCCGCAGGTTTGTCAATGTTGCGGCCGAGAATGCTGCTCAATTTCGAATTCGATCCGCTGACCCATGGCGTGTTCTGGAGTTTGCTCGCCAACATCGGATGCTTCGTGCTCGTATCGCTGATGCGCCAGCCCACGCGCGGCGAAAGCATTCAGGCCGACGCATTCATTTCCAAGGACTTGCAGACTTCCGGCATCGCCGCGTTTCGCGGCTGGCGAACGACAGTAACCGCGGGCCAGATCGAGACCACGGTCGGCCGCTACCTGGGAGGCGAGCGCGCGCGGCAGGCCTTCGCGGAGTTTGCCGCGCAGCATCTGCGCCCGGACGATCCGCAAGCCGAGGCCGATCCGCGCATTCTTGCATTCGGCGAGCATCTATTGGCGAGCGCGGTCGGCACCGCATCCGCGCGGCTCGTGATGGCGCTTCTGCTGGAACGCCAGAACAAGAGCACGCCGGGCGCCATGCGGCTTCTCGATGACGCTTCGGCCGCCATTCAATACAACCGCGACCTCTTGCAATCTGCCATCGACAATGTGCCGCAAGGCATCGCCGTGTTCGACCGGGAGCACAATCTGATTTGCTGGAACCGCCGATTCCGGGCTTTGCTGGATTTACCGCCCGAGGCAGTCCGCGTCGGCGCGGCCATTGGCGACATCACGGAGACCATTCTGTCCCAGCCGGCCATCGACGATGCGCAACAGCAAAATAAACTTGTTTGCATCGAGCGGCTCACGGTCTCGCACGAACCGTTCCGCATCCGGCTCTCCGGCACGCGGCGGGTGATCGACGTTCACAGCGACAAAATGCCCGATGGCGGCGTTGTCGCGACATTCGCGGACGTGACTGAAAGTGTCGCCGCCGCCGATGCGTTGCGTGTCGCCAACGAAACGCTGGAGCGCCGCGTTCGCGAGCGAACGTCGGAACTCGAGCGCGCAAAGGCCGAGGCCGATGCCGCCAATCTCGGCAAGACCCGCTTCATCGCCGCCGCCAGCCACGACATCTTGCAGCCGCTCAATGCCGCGCGCCTTTTCACGTCGGCGCTTGTCGAGAAGACGCGCAAGAGCCAATCCGCCGAACTCGTGTCCAATGTCGATGCGTCATTGGAGGAAGTGGAGGAAATTCTCGCGGCACTGCTCGACATTTCGAAGCTCGATGCGGGCGCGATGAAGGCGGAGTTCACCGATTTTCCGGTGGGCGATCTTCTCGCCGCCGTGGAGCGCGATTTCGCTCAGGCCGCCGCGGCGCGGAATCTCAAGTTCAAGGTCGTGGCGTGCAAGCTCTCCATCCGTTCCGACAGGAAGCTGCTGCGAAGGGTCTTGCAGAATTTGGTGTCCAATGCGGTGAAGTACACGACATCCGGAGGCGTTGTCGTCGGCTGCCGCAGGCGCGGATCGATGCTTTCGATCGAAGTTCACGACAGCGGGCTTGGAATTCCCGAGGGCAAACGGAAGTTGGTGTTCCGCGAATTCGAGAGGCTTGGACAAGACAAGGGTAACGAACCGGGATTGGGACTTGGCCTGGCCATCGTGGAGCGCATGGCGAAGGTGATGAAGCACAAGCTCATCATGCACTCGATCCATGGCAAGGGTTCGGTGTTCGGCATCTCGGCGCCGGTTGCAGCGGTTCAGGTCAGTTCCCGTGCCGAAACCGCGCGGAAGCAGCCGACAATCCCAGCGCCCTTGAAGGATGCACTCATCCTTGTCGTTGACAACGAGCAGGCCATCGTCCTCGGCATGGAAACCTTGCTGAGCAACTGGGGAGCGCAGGTAATTTCAGCAACCGATTCAAAAGGCGCGTTCACAGCCGCCACAATGGGAAGGCAGCCCGATGTGATCGTCGCGGATTATCACATCGAACGCGAAGACGGGCTGGAGTTGATTGACACGATCCGCCGCAAGCTTGGGCGGCGCGTGCCTGCCATTCTGGTGACGGCGGACAGGTCGGATCAGGTGCGCGCTGCCGCGCTCAAAGCCGACGTGCAGTTCTTACGGAAACCCGTGCAGCCGGCAGCGCTTCGCGCCGCACTCTCCCACGGGATCGCGCAGCGCGAGGCGGCGGAGTGATCTTATCTGCTGAGGACGACCTGCGCGGTGATTTCGTTGCGGATGCTTTCGAATGCCGAGGCGACGTCGCCACCGTCCTCGGCCACGAAAAAGTGGCGGGCGGGGTCGGTCGAACAGTCGCGAAGCCGGTCCTTCGTCGCATCGTCACGAAGATCGAAAGCGATGGTCATCATGGTGATGCCCTTGGCTTTTGCCGCATCGCATAGTGCCTCGAGATTGCGCTCGCCATCCGCCACTTCGCGGCTGCCGCCGGGGCCGAAGGAGCGCTCGGTTTGGCGTCCGTCGGTTAGAACGACCATGATCTTCTCGGTATTGGCATCGCCATAAGACACGCCCTGCCCGAATGGAGCATTCGGCGACAAAAGGTGGAAGCCAAATTCCACGCCCAGCGCGATGTGGGTGTAGGCATAGGGCAGCATGCGGTCGAGTTGGTCCTTCACCGACCAGAAGTCGTTTGTCAGCGGCCTGACGATGAGCTTGTTCGGAGCATAGGCCGCGCAGCCGCCGTGCGGCCCGTCACCCGGAGGCGGAGGCGCCTGCGGATGGCCCCATTTGCTTTCATCGATGCCGATGTTCGGCGTTTCGTCGGTCAGATTGTAGGGATTCATCCGGTCCTGAGTGCAGCCAGTCCAGTTCCCCAAGCCGGTTTGACCGACGACGTACTGCTTGGGCAGCGTTACCCAAACATGATGCGAGAACGGCACGAGGCCGAATTTCACGCTGTCCGGATTCGCGGCTTCGAGGTCGGCGACGAGCTTCTTCGCTGCCTTGCGCATGGCCTTGTATTTCACTTCGCCGCCGGACGTTTCCTTCATCGAGCCCGAGTAATCGAGCACGAGAACGATCTCGGCCTTCTTGTCGACTGGGATGTTGACCTGCGATTGGACTTCGACATTCATGTTGTCGATACCGGCGAGTTGGATGAAGCCGGAGGGGAGCCAGCCTTGCGCGGTGGCGTCAATCTTGTCGCCGCTGATGGTGAATGTGGGGATAGCGCCGGATTGTTCCCCCAGCCCATCGGCAATGTTGGCGTTGAAGGCGGCGAGGCCGATCGCCTGGCGCTGCGAGTCCGATTTTCCGTGACCGGCCGAGGCGCGGCGAGCGCGCCTGCGTCGAGGGCTGCCTGAAGGTGGGTGCGCGCCGACACATAACGCGAATAGTCTATGCTGGCGCCGGCCGCGAGAATGACGCCGAATGCGGAGAGGCCGAAGACGATGGCCACACTGCCCTCTTGCGCCTTGGCGAAGCGCTTAACCAGGTTTGCCAGTTTCGACTTGATGGCCATCTGCATCTCCTTCGTTCCAAACCGGAACACCGCCATGGGTTCTGTGGCGGAAGGAGCAAACGCCGGTCCTTTGCAGGGCCAAACGGCGGCGAGGCGAAAACAGGGTTGAGGAAGTGTTAAATCAAAGGGGGCGCCTGGCGCGCATCGCGGCGGTCAGAGTGCCATCGTCGAGATAATCGAGTTCGCCACCCACCGGCACGCCATGGGCAAGCCTTGAAGTGATTATGCCGAGCGATTTCAGGCGCTCGGTTATGTAATGCGCCGTGGTCTGCCCCTCGACGGTGGCATTGAGGGCAATCACGACTTCCTTGATGCCGCCGGAGCTGGCCCGCTCAATAAGTGTCGCGATGGAGATGTCTTCCGGACGAATCCCTTCCATCGCCGAAAGCGTTCCCCCAAGGACATGATACTGTCCATTCCAGGCCCCGGCCCGTTCCAGCGCCCAAAGGTCTCCCACTTCCTCGACCACGCAGATCGTGCCCTTCTCCCGGCGGCGATCAGAGCAGAGCAGGCATGGGTCGCTGGTATCGACGTTTCCGCAAATGGAACAAGAGGTTACAGTGTCCCGCGCCTCGGCCAGCGCGATCGCCAGGGGAGCCAGCAGCTTTTCGCGGTTCTTAACCAGGTGCAAGGCCGCCCGCCGTGCCGATCTTGGCCCCAAACCCGGCAGCCGGGCCAAGAGCTGGATCAGCCGTTCGATTTCGGGACCCGCCGTGTGCCGCATGGTCTAAAAAGGAAGTTTGAAGCCGGGCGGCAAGGGCAATCCACCTGTCACCGATTTCATCTCGTCTGCAGCAAGGGCTTCGCTCTTGGACCTAGCATCGTTGTGCGCCGCAACAATTAGATCTTCGAGAATGTCGCGTTCGTCGAGCTTCATCAAAGACGGGTCAATCTCAACACCCTTCATGATCCCTTTTCCAGAAAGGGTAATTTTGACCATGCCGCCCCCGGACTGGCCCGTGACGGTGGTTTTTTCCAGCCGATCCTGAACTTCCGTCATGCGAGCTTGCATGGATTGAACCTGCTTCAACATGTCACCGATATTCTTCATCACTCTCTTCCTCAATGGCTGCTGGTTGCGCATCGCGCACATCGACGATTTCAGCATTGGGAAACCGCTTGAACACCGCCATGACATCGGGGTGCTCTTTCACTGCCCGGAATGCGCTTTCGCGGGCGCTCTTGCGCTGCAACGCCAGTGGCGTTTCGCCGCCATCCTTTGACACGCTGATGATCCAGCGCTGGCCCGTCCACGCTTCGAGCTTGCGCGCCATTTCGCCGGGAAGTCCGGGGGGCGCACCAGCCTCCAAGGCCAGTTCGATTTGACCCGGCTGAACCCGTATCGGCCGGACGTGGCGCTCCATCTCGCTCTTGAGCTTGATGTCGCGCTTTTCACCCGCCAATCCGACGACTTGAGCGAAGTTGGTGACGGCGGTAGGCGCTGCGCCTGCTTCCGGCGGTGGCAATCTCTGGGGCGCCACGGCAGCCACCGCCGCCGCGGCGGGTTCCTGGTCCCGGCGGAGGCTTTGAACGTTCGCCGACGGAGATGAGCGAGGCGGTTCCGCCGCCGGCGCTTGCTTGGCGAGCTTCACCAGTTCCTCGCCGGAGGGCAGGCTGCTGGCATAAGCCAGCCGGATCAGCAGCATTTCGGCTGCCGTGTGAGGTTGATCGGAGGCATTCACCTCACCCAGTCCCTTCAAAAGCATCTGCCAGGCGCGGGTGAGCTGGGACATGGAGATCTTGGCAGCCAGTTCCTTGCCCTTGGCCTTCTCGACTTCGGTGCGCGAGGCGTCCGCAACGGCTGCGTCTCCCACCACCTTGAGCCGGGTCACCCAATGCACGAAATCGGCGAGGTCGGTCAGCAGCGTGGCCGGATCGGCCCCCTGTGCGAACTGATCGCCGGCATCCTGCAACATGGCGGCGCCACCGCCGCTCATGACGGCCTCGAACAAGCCGATCACACGGCCGCGGTCTGCGAGGCCAAGCATCTGCACAACGTCCTCGGCCCGCACTTTGCCAGCGCCGAAGGCAATCGCCTGATCCAGCATCGAAAGCCCGTCGCGAACGGAGCCTTCCGCCGCCCTAGCGATGGCTCGCAGCGCCTCTTCATCGGCCTCGACACCTTCGCGGCTTGCGATCCCCGCGTAGTGCCGCATCAGTTCCGCCGCATCGAGCCGGCGCAGGTCGAAACGCTGGCAGCGCGAGAGAATGGTGACGGGAACCTTGCGGATTTCAGTTGTCGCGAAAATGAACTTCACATGCGGCGGCGGCTCTTCAAGCGTTTTCAGAAGCGCGTTGAAGGCGCTCTTCGAGAGCATGTGGACTTCGTCGATGATGTAGACCTTGTAGGCCGCGGAGACCGGCGCGTAGCGCACATTGTCGATGATTTCGCGCATGTTATCGACGCCGGTATTGGAGGCGGCATCGAGTTCGATGACGTCGAGATGGCGCGATTCGAGGATCGTCTCGCAGGTCTGCGTCATTTCGGGCATGTCGATCGATGGGCCGCCGGGATAGTTGAGTGCACGGGCGATCAGCCGTGCCGTCGTGGTCTTGCCGACGCCCCGCACGCCGGTCAGCATATAGGCCTGCGCAATGCGCCCGGTCTTGAAGGCGTTGGTCAGCGTGCGCACCATCGCTTCCTGGCCGATGAGGTCAGCGAAGGTTTGCGGGCGATATTTTCGGGCGAGAACGCGATAGCCCAAGGCGTTCGCGCCGCCGAATGGTTGGGTCATGGCGGGGCCTTGGCAACGTCTTAGCGCGCGTCCCGGCGAAATGAAATCATTTCGCCGAAAAGGACTCGCGCCGATTTATAACTTGGAGCATGTCCTTTTCGCCAAACCGCTACGCACTTTGGCGGGACATGCTCAAGAGGCGGGAGGCTGGACGGGCAACCCGTACCGGTCTCGTTAGGGCTGCTTCCTTCCGGACCTGACCCGGTTGGCGAGCGATGCGTCCGCCGCCAACCTCCCGGGCGCTATATCGTCCCTTGGGGGCTGAATGGCAAGGGCCGTATCAGTTGACCTTGGCGGAGGCCGGTTGCTCCTGCATGGCCTGGCGGATACGGCGTTTGCGGGCCGTTTTGCGGCGGCGTTTGGTGGGCTTGCGGCGGGTACGTGTAGGCTTGGCTGCGGCTACCTTTGACTTCTTCGCCCTCGGCGCGGGCGGGGCCAAGCCGGGAGCCGGAGCCGCCGGCCTTGCCGCCAGTTCGGCTTCAGCGCGGGCGTGCTCGCGCTCTTCGAGCGCTCTGGCAATGGCATCGGTGGTGATTTCAGGCATCGAGGGCGCCGGCATCGGATCGTTGGCGATCCGCTCCCAGAAGGCGGACATGGCGGTGCGGCCCCGGGCGGTGGCATAAGCGACAGCACTCAGACTGTCGCTCACCTGTTTGGAGCTCATTGGCGGGCCGATGAAATAGCCTTGAGCAAAGTCGCAACCCATGGCGCCCAGCTTGTCGATGTGCTCCTGGTTCTCGATTCCCTCCGCCACGATGCCAAGCCTCAAATCGTGCGCAAGGCGCACCACGGCATCGAGAATGACCGCGGCCTTGGCATCCGCCGTTTCGGGAGCAAGGAATGTCTTGTCCACCTTGAGCGTATCGAAGGGCAGCTTGCGCAAGCTTGCGAGCGAAGAGAAGCCAGTGCCGAAGTCGTCGCATGCCAAGCCGACGCCGAGCTGTTTGAGCCGTTCCAGAATCTGCACCGCTTTCTCGGGATACTGCATCACGATCGACTCGGTGACCTCGATCTTGAGGCTGCCCTTGACGATGGCTTCGCGCGCCAGAACCTGTTTGATGTCGTCGACCAAGTCAGGCTCCATCAACTGGTTCGACGACAGATTGATCGCCATGAATACGGGCACGGCGGGGCGGAAGGCACGTTGCCAGATGCCGAGCTGCCGCGCTGCTTCGTGCAACACAAATCGCCCGATGATGCGGATGATGCCGGTTTGCTCGGCGAGTGCAATGAAGCTTTCAGGCGCCAGCAGTCCCAGCACCGGATGGCGCCAGCGCACCAGCGCTTCGAAGCCAGCGATGTCGAGATTGGCGAGCCTGGCGATCGGCTGATAGTGCACTTCGATTTCGTTGCGCTCGATGGCGCGGCGCAACTCGGATTCGAGCGCCACAAGTTCGGTCCGGTCGTCGCGCATCGAGGTGCGGAAGAACTCCACGGCATCGCTGCCGCGCCGTTTCGCTTCGTAGAGCGCGACCGCCGCATCCTTCATCAACTGCTCGACGGGAAGTCCCGGCTCGCGATAGCTCGCCGCACCGATGCAGGCAGTGACAAAAACTTCTTGCGGCTTCAGGCTGATCGGGCGGCCGACGGCCTTCCTGACGCCCTCCACGAACTGCACAACATCGCGGCGCGGCGCGGAACCTGCGAAGAGAATGGCGAACTGGTCGCCCGGCATACGCGCCACGGTGTCTTCCGGTCCCGCCAGCGCTTGAAGCCTTCTGCCGGTAACAGTGAGAAGCCCATCGCCCGCATCCTGCCCTAGCGCATCGTTTACGGTCTTGAAGCGGTCGAGATCCACAAACAGCACATAGACGTCGGCCAATTCGCCCGCATCCACTTTCGCGATGGCGCGGCCACAACGGTCGATGAACAGCGCCTTGTTGGGAAGGCCGGTAATGCGGTCGTAAACGGCATCGTTCAGCAGGCGCTCCTCGGTGCGCTTGCGGTTGTTCACATCCGAGAGCGTACCAATGCAGCGCATGGCGCGCGGACCCGGCCCTGGCATGGCGCGCGCGCGGAGCAAAAACCACCGGTAGGTATTGTCGGCGCGCCTGATGCGCAACTCCTGCTCGAACGCCCCACGGCCGCGTCTTTCCGCTTCATCGACCGCGGCAAGATAGGCACCCCTATCGGAGGGATGAATAAGATCGACGAATGCTTCGACGCCTCCTTGCCCGAGCCATCCTTGCGGCAGTGCCAGCGCCCGCTCCAGTTCTTCTCCGACAAAAAGCTCCTGCTCATCCGGCTGCCAGTCCCAGACGAATTGCTGAGCGCCCGCCAGCGCAAGCGCCTTGCGGCCCGTTTCCTGAAAATTGTGGCGCGTGAGAATGCCGTGGCTGAAGGCCTGCTGCGCCAATGCAAAACTCATGGTGATGAGAACGATAGCGAGTCCCGCAAGCAGAAGCGGTGACAGCAGCCCGTCATTTCCGGTTGTAAGCGCCGAAACGGCCGCGGCGAAGGTCCAGAGAACGACTGCCGACCACGGCAAGAGCAGTGTCTCAGCGTTGCGGTCTCCAGAGCGGCGAAGCGCCACAAGAGTTACGAAGCCCGTTGCGACGATGCCCGCAAAGACAAGCCGCGAAAGTCCTGCTGCAATCGCCGGCTCGAAGAAGCCGAAAACCGGCAAAGCGGCTCCGGCGAGTCCCGCCGCGAGGATTGCGTTGCCGGCAGTTGGGTTACTCCGCCGCAGGTCCGCGAAAGTGTAGAGGCAGAACGCCAGAGCCACGGCCATGGCGCCTTCGACGGCAGCCCTGATGCTGTCGCCACGCGCAGGTACTCCTGGCAGGAGCCGCATGATGCCGGGCAGATACCCGATCTCGATGGCCACGAACGCCGCCGAGGCCAATGCGAATGCGGCGCCCGCCACAAAAACGATGCGCGGGCGCACCACATAAAATGCCCCCATGCCCGCCGCAACCAGGAAGATGATGCCAATGATGACACCGCGAAAGAACGCAAGAGAATCCGTGTGACTTTCGAAGGCTGACTTTTCCCAGAGCGCTGAAGCCGACAAGCCACCCGAAGGCGCTTCGATGGCAACGGCCATGGCCTGGCCCGGATTGACGGTCAGTTCGACCGCGTCATTGGCGAGAACCGCGAGCGAGCGGAGCGGCACGGTTTCGGATGCCGTTACCCATACAACCCGGCTACCCGGCGGATTGGGCCACAACAGTTTGGAGCCTGGGAAGCCCTGATGCGGAAGCGTCAGCACAACCACGCGCGGATCGGCCGATGAGTTCTTCATGCTGAAGAGATACCAGCGCGTAGTCCCTATGGTGGTTTTCGAAACCAGCGTGATCGGAATGCGCGTGTTCTCGGTTGCGCCCGGCATTTCGTAGGGCAGCGTCTTCTTGTCGGTGCTGAAGAACTTGAAATAGGCGGCGAGTTCGGTCTTGGGCGCGCCGCTGCCGACTTCGACGATGGGTTCCGCTGCATTGGCCGGCAACGGGCAAAGCGATGCCGCGATCGAGGCGACCGCAACACACACCACCGCCACCAAGCGGTAGGCCAAACACCTCCCCCATATCATGACAACCTTCGTAGTCCGCAGGCGCCAAAGTGGCAAGCGTCCGGAATTCACTCAGTCGAACTCAACTTTGCGAAGAGCACGTGGTCCTGCCAGCGGCCGTCGATCTTGAGGTAACCCGCCGCATATCCTTCCTCTCGGAAACCCGACTTCTCCAGCAATGTGCGTGACGCGGTATTATGCGGTAGGCAAGCGGCTTCGATCCGGTGCAGTCCCAGGTTTTCGAACGCATGAGGAAGCAGTCCGCGGACTGCGGCGGTCATGTAACCCCTGCCCCGCATAAGGCTCGCCGATCCAGTAACCGAGCGATGCCGTTTGCGCAACGCCGCGGCGGACGTTGGAGAGTGTCAGCGCGCCAAGCAAGGTTGTGCCTGCGCGATCGAATACGAAGAAGGAATAGGCGTTGTCTTCCGCCGCCTCGCGGATGTAACGCTTCACGCGGGCGCGAAAGCTCTGACGCGACAGGTCGTCGGCGGGCCAGGTGGGTTCCCAGCGGATGAGGAACTCCCGGCTGATTAAGCGAAGCCGTGCCCAGGCCTCGTAATCGTCCATGAGAGGTGGCCGCAGTTGGACCGGCCCATGATGGAGAACCGGCTGTGGCTCATAAATGAATGGCGAACGCAAGAAAACCATGGGACCTGGCTTTTAAGCGAATTGCGAGGCGATGGTGGCGTAATTGGCCAAATGCGAGAGCTGACCGACGGCGCTCAAGGCGGGCTGACGGTTGATGAAGAGGCGCGCGGCGAGTTCGCGCACATCGGTGGGTGTGACGGCGTCGAGCTTTTCGACGAGTGTCGCGATCTCGGGCACTTGGCCGAATGCGAGGAACTGACGGGCGATCTGATCGGCGCGGGCGGAGGCGCTTTCGAGATTCATGACCAGGCTGGCCTTGAGTTGCGCCTTGGCGCGCGCGACTTCGGCATCGGTGACGGCGGCTGTCATGTCCTTCATTACTTGCGCGGTGACGGCAAGCAACTCCGGGGTCTGTTCGGGCGAGGTTGCGGCGTAGATGCCGATTTGTCCTGCATCTTCAAAAGCCGAGCCGAAAGCGAAGACGCTGTAGCAGAGGCCGCGTTTTTCGCGCAGTTCCTGGAATAGCCGAGACGACATGCCGCCACCCAGGATGTTGGACAGGATTTGCAAACGGTAGATATCGGGATCGCGGTAGCCGGGTGCGGAAAACGACAGCACCACATGGGTTTGATCGAGTGGCTTCTGCGATGTCTGCGCCGTGGGGAGGAAAGCTGGCGGTTCGCGCTGCGGCTGACTGCCGCTTACGAGCTTGCCGAGAAGGCGTTCGGCTTCCGCTGCGAAGGCCTTGTGTTCGATGTTACCAGCGGCGGCGACGACGATGCGCGAGGCCCAGTAATTGCGGTTGCGCCAGGCCAGAATCTGATCGCGCGAGATGCTGCCGACCAGATCTTCGCTGCCGAGAATGGAACGTCCGAGAGGATGATTTCCGAAAGCGGCAAGCTGGCTGAGGTCGAAGACCAGATCGTCCGGCTGGTCGTGGGCGGCTGCGATTTCCTGAAGAATTACGGTTCTTTCACGCTCGAGTTCCTCGTCGTCGAGGGCGGGTTCGGTGAAGATATCCGCCAGAATGTCGAGCGCCATGGGCCAATCGTTGCGCAGGACCTTGGCGTAGTAGGTGGTGGTTTCCATGCCGGTCGAGGCATTGATCTCTCCGCCGGCGGATTCGATTTCCTCGGCAATTCCTTGCGCCGAGCGGCGCGCGGTGCCTTTGAAGGCCATGTGTTCGAGGAAATGGGCGATGCCGTTCTCATTCGGCAATTCGTCGCGGGCGCCGGCCTTGACCCAGATGCCAAGGGCCACGGTTTCGAGATGCGGCATATGATGGCTGATGACGTTAAGACCGTTGGAAAGGCAGGTAATTTCAACGCCCATGTGGTCTACTCTACCTCGTCCGCTCCGCGATGAACTGTTTCACCGCCGCGGCATCGTTGGGAAGCACTGTGTAACGTTCCTTGGCGCTGTTCAAGTGCTTGAGCGCTTCGGGAAGCCCTGGGGTTAATCCGCAAGCCTCGAAAACCGCGTCCGGGAATTTGGCGGGGTGGGCGGTGGCGAGCGCCACCATAGGGGTTTCGCCCAGGTTTTCACGTGCGGCGCCGACGGCTACGGCGCTGTGGGGATCGAGCAATTCGCCCGTTTCTTTCAAGGTGTTGCGGATAACTTCGGCGGTTTGGGCCTCGCTTTGAGCGGTCGAGGAGAACTCGGCGCGGACGGCTTCGAGGGGGCGGTCTTGCAGTGTGAAAGAGCCCGATTGGCGGAGGGATTCCATGAGGTTGCGAACCCGGTTCACATCGTGTTCGCAGGCGAAATAGACCAGGCGCTCGAAATTGCTGGAGACCTGGATATCCATAGAGGGGCTGGTGGAGGGTTTCACCCCTTTGACTTCATAGCGGCCGGTTTTGAGGGTGCGATCGAGGATGTCGTTGGGGTTGGTGGCGATCACCAGCTTGTCGATGGGAAGGCCCAAACGCTTGGCCGAGAAGCCTGCGAAAACGTTGCCGAAATTGCCGGTCGGCACGGTGAAGGAGACGCTGCGCCCCGGCGCACCCAACGCCAATGCGGCGGTGAAGTAATAGACCATCTGGGCCATGATGCGGGCCCAGTTGATCGAGTTGACGCCTGAAAGCCTTTGTTTTTCGCGGAATTTCGGATCGTTGAAGAGCGCCTTCACGATCGCCTGGCAATCGTCGAAGGTGCCGTCGAGGGCGATATTGTGGACGTGAGCGGCGTCGACCGTGGTCATCTGGCGGCGCTGTACGTCACTCACCCGGCCATGCGGGTGGAGGATGAAGATCGAAGCGTTGCGGCTCGATTTGAAGGCTTCGATGGCGGCTCCGCCGGTATCGCCCGAAGTGGCGCCGACGATGGTGGCGTGGGCGCCCCGCTTTTCCAATGCCCGGTCCATGAGGCGGGCGAGGAGCTGCATCGCCACGTCCTTGAAGGCCAGCGTCGGACCGTGGAAAAGCTCCTGGAGCCAGAGGGAATCGTCCAGCTGTTTCAAGGGCGTGACGGCGGGATGGCGGAAGCCGGCATAGGCCTCGGCGGTGATCTGGCGGAATTCATCCTCGGGCACGCTATCGGCCACGAATGGCTGCATCACGTGGAAGGCCACCTCCTCATAGGGGGCGGTTGAGAGCTGGCGGAGGT
>JAAURV010000270.1 GCA_012032065.1 Hyphomicrobiales bacterium | reverse complement strand
GAGGATTTCGTGCGGCCGGGGCACATCTTTCCGCTGGTGGCGAAATCGGGCGGGGTTGCTCATGCGCTCGGGGCACACGGAAGCGGCGGTGGATCTCGTGCGGCTGGCGGGGTTGCAGCCGGTGGGCGTGATCTCCGAACTGGTCAATGACGACGGCACGGTGAAGCGCGGCGAGCAGGTACTGGCTTTCGCGCGCGAGCATGGCTTCAAGATCATCTCGGTTGCCGATCTCATCTCCTATCGCCAGTCGCGCGAGCGGCTGGTGGAGATGGCGGCGAAATTCGCTGTGGAGACCGCCATCGGCAAGGCGCAAGGGTTTTCGTATCGCACCAAATTCGACGAAGTGGAGCAGTTGGCGCTGGTGTTCGGCGACATTTCAGGCGGAAAGGACATTCCGGTGCGGCTGCATCGCGAGAATGTGCTGGAAGATGTGTTCGGCAGCCGCAGGACGATCAATCATGTGCTCGATGTGTTCAAGCGCGAGCGGCGGGGTGTCATGGTTTATCTCCAGGAAGGCGTTGCCGGCGTTCCGGCGGCATCGATTTCCACGGAGAAGACAGGCAGCGGCAAGGCCCGCGCCGAAGCCTGGCGAGACGTGGGGCTGGGCGCGCAGATTTTGCGCGATCTCAATGTGCATTCGATCAGGCTGATCACGTCTTCGAACCGGCACTATGTGGGGCTTGCGGGGTTTGGGATCGAGATTTCGGAGACGGTGAAATTGAGCGAATAGCGGAAACCCAATGCCGAAACGGAAACCAAAACACGCGCCCACCAAGCCTTCTCTCATCGGCTGGCGCGAGATCATTTCGCTGCCCGATCTTCATATCGGGCCGCTGATCGCCAAGATCGACACTGGGGCGCGCTCGGCGGCACTTCATGCGGAAGACATCAAGCGCGCCGGCAAGCGGGTGAAGTTCAAGGTGAGGATCGACGATCATGTCTACCGCTGCGACCTGCCGCTGCATGGCGAGCGGCGCGTGAAAAGCACCAGCGGGCATAGCCAGAACCGCGTCGTCATCGTGAGCCGCGTGAAGGTGGGCCGCGATGTTTTCGATGCCGAGATCACTTTGACCGACCGCACCGACATGGGAGTGCCCATGCTGCTCGGACGCGCCACGGTGCGTGGACGCTATGTGGTGCATCCCGGCCGCTCCTTCCTGCTCTCCCGCAACCGGCGAAAAGCTCAATGAAAATCGCGCTTCTGACACGTAATCCGAAACTTTTCTCGCACCGGCGGCTGATGGAGACGGCCGCGGGCCGGGGCCACGAGATCGTGCCCATCGATTACTTGCGCTGCTACATGAACATCACCTCGAAGCGGCCGGAGCTTCGCTATCTCGGCGAAAAGCTGACAGGTTTCGACGCGGTGATCCCGCGCATCGCGGCATCGCATACATTCTACGGGCTCGCGGTTTTGCGGCAGTTCGAGATGATGGGGGTTTATCCGCTGAACGAATCGGTGGCGATCGGGCGCTCGCGCGACAAGCTGCGCTCGATGCAAATCCTGGCGCGCGATGGCGTGGGCATGCCGGTGACGGCCTTTGCCAACGACTCGTCTCATGCGCAGGAGGTGCTCGATATCGCGGGCGGGGTGCCGGTGGTGATCAAGGTGCTCGAAGGCACGCAAGGGATCGGCGTGGTTCTGGCGGAGACTTACAACTCGGCGAAGTCGGTGGTGGAGGCGTTTCAGGGCGCCGATATCGCGGTCTTGGTGCAGGAATATGTGAAGGAAGCGGCGGGCCGCGATATCCGGGCGCTGGTGGTGGGCCGCCGCGTGGTGGCGACGATGGAACGCTCCGGCGCCAAAGGCGATTTCCGCGCCAACCTGCATAGGGGCGGCAAGGCGGTGAATGTGGAATTGACGGCCGAAGAACGCAAAGCCGCCGTCAAAGCCGCGCGCGCCATGGGGCTCAATGTGGCAGGCGTCGATTTGCTGCGCGCCAAACGGGGGCCAGTGGTGATCGAGGTCAATTCCTCGCCGGGATTGGAAGGCATCGAGGCAGCGACGGGCGCGGATGTGGCCAAGGCGATGATCGAGTTCCTGGAAAGGAATGCTTCGCCGGGGCGGACGAAGACGAAGGGTGTGGGGTGACGATTTTTGTCGCACCCTAGGAATGTACGTGAACAATTCCGAGGCGGGGGTGAGAGAAATCAAGGGCTTGCGCGCGCGGTTTTGGCGCGGAGTTGCTGTCAATTGCGGCACATTTTGCACGCAAAATGCTGCACTTTGCTTGGGTCGTGCTTGGCCAATTTTGGTGCACAAAGAGGGGTGCGGCGAGGGCCCTAGAAGGGGCTGGAATGCCAAATGGCATTGAGTGGAGCGCTGCATGATGAATCAATCAAAGGCTGCATTTTCGAAACCCCCTTCTCATGATAAACTGCCGTTGATGAACGCAGCCGATCAAAACCTTCTTCGAACGCGTCGAACGCTCGCCCGAGGAAGATCAGGAAGAGTTGGCCCAACTCGCGCTCGAAATCGAGTTGCGCCGCGAGGGCAAACACAAGGGTAGCGACCTTGAACTTGCGGCCATCGACGACGCGCTCGCCGCGGTGGCCAGAGGGGACATCGCTGCCAACGCGGACATTGAAGCGCTGCTCTCGCAATACCGGAATGCATGACGCGCGGAAACAGCCTCGGCCACAAGTGGTGTTTCAGTTTGGGTTTGGCAGACGCTATTCTACCAGATGATGGTCAGCGCGGTTGGATTTGAACCAACGAGCTTCGACTTCCAAGGACGACGGGAACGGCCAGACTTCCCCACGCGCTGTCAATCACCGGCGATTAGCCGATGGTCGGTCGAGCGAGGCGTAGGAAGTTCCTAACCATGGGGGGCCCGATATGGGCGGGATGAGGGAAAGTCAACGATGAATGTTTGCGGCTGGTGCGACGGCTCGGCGGCATCTAGAATTGAACTTAAACTACCAAGTCTTCAACGGCGAAAGGGATGACGGTAACCGATCGGCGCGACCGAATCCGCGACGATTGATGTTGAGACGATAGATACGCGGCACTTCATAGCAGTACTTGTTGGCCCGGACCTGCCAGGCACGAATTTCTCGCTCGCTCTTTGTCACCTCCCAAGTCAAGTCACCATCAACGTCCATCGCGGAACCGGTGAACAATGCGAATCGACGCAATCTGAGCGTTTTGACGAGCACATTCAGCTTCCGGGACTGAGTGGCAACCATGGCTTCTTCAACGACTTCCCGCTCAACCAGCTCCGCAAGCAATTCTCTCTCCCAGTCCAAGAGCGGGCATAAAGTAAGTTCGGACATGTCGGTGCTCGGGTTGATGCAGTCTGCGCTTTGGGAGTAACGGGCCCTGCAGGGTCAGCCAATGGAATTGTTGAAGTTGCCGGCAGATTTTTGAGATAGACTGAGCCAATGAAAGGCGTGTTCCAGACCAAGATGAGCCCGGCCTATGATGATGTGCCGGAGGAATATTATCATTTTCCGAGGGCGTATCTGAACCAAGTGGAGCGCACAATCGGCGATTGGATCGTCTACTACGAACCGCGCCGCGCGACCGCCGATGTTCTCAGTCGCGGCGGCAGGCAGTCCTATTTTGCGCATGCGCAGGTCGTTGGCATTCGGCCTGATCCGATGCGGGCGGAACACTTCTACGCGGACATTGACAGCTTTCTCCTATTCGACAATCCCGTGCCCTTTCGCGAAGGCGAGCACTTCCATGAGAACGCCATGCGGGGTGCCGACGGAAAAACCAACTCGGGGTCGGCGCAGCGGGCGGTGCGCAACATGACCGATACCGAATTCGAGCAGATCGTCAGAGCGGGATACGTCACGGACCTTCAAAACCCCGTTGCGACAAATACGCACGAACATGGATTCGAAGAAGAATTGGCGGTCTTCGAGCGCCCCATCGTCGAGACTACAATATCACGCCCATTTCGCGACCGCGTGTTTACGCGCCAAATTCAAGCCGCATACGACAAGAAATGCGCGTTGACAGGTTTCAGGATCATCAATGGCGGCGGGCGACCCGAAGCACAAGCCGCCCATATTCGTCCGGTGCAACAAGATGGTCCTGACTCTGTACGGAACGGGTTGTCGCTGTCCTCCACTTTGCATTGGATGTTCGATCGCGGCCTGATTTCAGTCGATGACGATTTCAGAATTCTAAAAGCCAAAGGAGCTATGCCCTCGGAAGTCGAGAAGCTGTTTAATCCGACGGGCTATCTGATCGTTCCTGATGATGTGCGGAATCATCCGCACGCACAGTTTCTGCGCTTTCATCGCGAGACGATCTTCAAAGGCTAAAGGTTGGACAGCACTTTTTGTGTTCTCGTCTCACGGAAATCTTTCCAAAGCGCGGCGGCGGCAAGGCCCTCGTCCGGCGCTTCGCGCCACCCCGGATCAAGTCCCATAGGCGCTAACTTAAACACGAGAAGCGCCAGAAAGCCGTCATTCCAGCCAAGCCGGAGCGAAGCGCAGGCGCGAGCTGGAACCCAGCTTTGGTTCGGCAAGCGCGCCTGTGTCAGGCAAAGCTGGGTTC
>JAAURV010000269.1 GCA_012032065.1 Hyphomicrobiales bacterium | reverse complement strand
CTAGCGCTACCCGCGCCCGTCACGAAGCTGCACAAAATAGGCGTCTCCTCCAAGTTGGCCGCCCTTCATGGCGAGCTCGAGCTGGTTGAGCCTATGGGTGCGGGAATAAGCGAGGCAGAGCGGGGAACCTGGCGTGGCGGTGAGCGGAAAGCGAGAAGTGAGCGCGAAGATATCGAGCTGGCCCAAGGCATGACTTGACGAGTCGCCGCCAGCGACGATCACGCGGCGAAGCGTGGTTTTCTCCAGAATGGCGCGAAGAATTTTTCCCAAGCCTTCGCCGATGGCGCGGCGGCCATTCGGGACCGCATCTATCCGCGAACTTTCATCGGTTGCCCGCCCAACGCCGTATAGACGAGCGGACTGGCGCCCCGGTTCAGCGCAGCGCCGGCCTCCTCGATGGCTCTGGAAATGCTGCTCGCATCGCTTCGCGCCAGATCGAGCGGCGAAACTGGAACCGCTTCGAAACCGTGGCTCAGCGCGAAACGAATTTGCCGCTCGGTCGTCGGCGATACGCTGCCGGAAACCACGACCGTCTGTGCGACTCTATCGAGCGGCGCGAACTCGGCTCTGCCCGGAACATCGCCGGACTGTGTCATCGCTTTCATCAGCGCGTATTCTATTCCCGACGAACCGGCGAGAAACGCCGGCGCGGGCAGTTTAAGCAAGCGTTGACCGGCGCGCAGCTGCGTTTCCGCGTCGAAGACATCGATGAGACCAATTCCCTCCGCTGGCCAATCGCCGTTGGCCAGGCAGGTATCGAGTGTGGTCTGCCTTGCGAGATGAAGCCTGAGATCCGCCTCGGACATGGGCGTCACCGGATGCCGCGACATGACGGGATGGCGGTCGATGCGATAGGTCTCGCCTTGGTAACCGGCGAAAAGATTGCCGGCAAAGGTGTAGCGCTTGAGTTGAGGCGCGCCGGCGATCAGCGGAACGGTCTTCTGAGCGAAGATGCGCGCGCCGATTTCGATGGCGCGGCCGATATTGCCGATGTTTGGGCTCGAGTCGAATGTCGAGCAGACCTTGTAGTGGCAGAAGCGGGCATCGAGGGATTTCAGCCAATCGAACGCTTGAGGCAGATGTTCGTCCATCCACTCCGGCGTCTGGCTGCGGCTGGTTCCCGCGAGGCCGAAGGCCTGGAAAGAGGCAAAGCGCGCGAATTCATCCGTGGACGGAAGACGCGTGAAGAGCACGGTCTCGACGCCATGAACGGAAAGCGACTCCATCACATCGGTCGAGCCGGTGAAGTCGTCGCCATAGTAGGAGAGGAGCCGCTTCATGCGCCCTTGCCGCCGGCAAAGGTTGCGATGGATTGGGCGAGTTCGGGGTGCGACTTGGCGTAGTCCTGCAGAGCGATGCCTTGCACCGCGGCCTCCCAGGCCTGTCTCACCGCTCTCACTCCAGCCCCCGCGCCGCCCGGATGCGAGACGATGCCGCCGCCACAGAGATACATGAGATCGACTGTCCGGCCGGTGCGATCGTATGTATCGGGCGCCTGGCCGCCCCATTGTCCCGAGCCCACGACGGGCAACAGGCAATCGTCTTTGGAGAACAGCGGCGTCGCGATGGCCTTGAACGATGCGACGAAACTTTCGTCCGGCTCCCAATACTTCACTCGAATGCCGTTGATCTGGAACTGATCGACGCCGAGCAGCCGCCAGAATTGCTGCCACACCTTGAAGTCCATGCCGAGGCCCGGATGGCGGGTGAGGATGTCCCAGCCATTGCGATGAGCATGCAGCACGAGGCCCGAGCGCTTGCGGAGAAACGCCATGGCGCCCATGCCGATCGAATTGATGTTGATCACGGCGCAATTGCCGCCGTGCTTCAGCACGATGTCGTGATTGCGTATCATCCCGTCCGGATCGGTGGCCGAGATGCCCCAGGCATACATCGCCTTCTTGCCAGTCTTCTGCTCGCGATCGAGGATCAGCGGCATGATCGCCTTCACGCGCTCCTCGAGCGGCGAGTAGGAAGGCGACATGAGTTTCTCGTCGTCCTTCACGAAGTCCGCGCCGGCATCGATCACGTCTTTCACCAATGCCGCGGTTTCATGCGGCCGCAGGCCGAGCGCTGGCTTCACAATCGTGCCGATGATGGGCCTTCCTTCGACGCCTGTCAGCTTGCGGCTTCCGGAGACACCGAACTGCGGGCCGGGCCAGGCTTTGCCGAACTCAGCCGGAAGCTTCATGTCGACGATCCGGA
Organism: Hyphomicrobiales bacterium; assembly: GCA_012032065.1. Classification (GTDB taxonomy): domain Bacteria; phylum Pseudomonadota; class Alphaproteobacteria; order Rhizobiales; family Aestuariivirgaceae; genus Aestuariivirga. The sequence goes on along the minus strand of JAAURV010000269.1, from coordinate 2,308 downwards.
TGCCGGTGAAGCCCTCGATCGAGTAGACGCCGCCGATCGCAATGGTCATCAACGCGGCGAGATCGGTCCCGATGGCATCGAAGGGAAATGCGATGTCGGCCTCGATCCGCTTGAAGGGGCCGGATTCTCCAGAAGGGAAAGAGGACTTCGCCGCGGGAGGCAGGGGCCTTATGGCGGTCAGCCTCGCAGCGACGCGGTTCTTGAGTTCGTCTGTCTCTCCGGGAACCGGAACGAAAGTGCCGGTGGATTGGTCGCTGGCAATCTTTTTCGCCAGCTTCTCCGGATCGCCCGCCGCTTCGATGAGATAAGTGAGTCGGATGAAGTTCCGGTCGTCGCTCATGGCAGAAGGTCCCGCAGCCTGACGGTCTCGGCGCGCGCCGCGGATCGATAGACGGCTTCGACGAGGGCCAGCGTCTGGAGGTTGTCGCGGCCAGAGGTCTGCGGCTCCTTGCCGGTCCCGAGGCAATCCACCCAATGCTGCTGGATGAGTGAGACGCTCTCCTGAATGTTGTGCCACGCTTCGAAGCCCAGGGCAGAAGCGGCGGGGATACGTCGGATTTCGCGGTTTTGCCATTCGAGGTAACGGTCAGCCTATAACCGGCATCGAGGCGAATGGTGCCGCGCGTGCCATCGACCTCGAGAAGCGTTTGCGGGAAGAGTTCTTCCTCGAGCCTGGTCGCATAGGAGCAGTCGACCACAGACGTAACCCCGTTGCCATGATCAAGCAGCGCGGTGGCGACGTCCTCGCCCTTGATCTTGGGGTTGATCCGCTTGATCCGTGCGCTGACATTCAGGGCATCGCCGAACAGGAAACGCGCCACGTCGAGGGCATGGATGCCGAGATCTTCCACAATGAAGCGCTCGCCTGCGGCGAGATAAGGCTGGCCGGAGAAGACATCGTAAGCGGAGCGGAAAGAGACGCGGCCCCAGAAAGGTTCGCCGATCTTTCCCCCTTCAATGACCTTCTTCACGGTTTGAATGGGCGATTGCCAACGGAAATTTTCGTGCACCATAAGCGGCGCCCCGGCTTTGGCGCAGGCGTCCACCATGGCTTTTGCATCGGCGAGATTGGTTGCGAAGGGTTTCTGGCAGATCGCGGCAATGCCGTGACGTGCGGCAAGTTCCACCAGCGCGCGGTGGCTCGGCGCGGTGGTCGCGATGTCCACAAAGTCAGGTTTCTCCGCTTTCAGCATGTCTTCGGCGCCGCGGTAGCGCCTTTCGATGCCGAATTGGCCGCCAACCAATTTCAGACGGTCCTCGCTCGTGTCACAAATGGCGACAATCTCCGCACCACTCGAATCGCGCCAGCCGTGAAGCTGATTGATGGCGAAGAAGCCGCATCCGATCAGTGCGCCGCGCAATTGCATGTCCGGTCACGTGATGCGTTGAATGCTGGCGGCGATTTCGTCCGGCTCGAAGACGCGTTTCCAATCGTCGCGCATGAGGACCGGTTTGCCGAACTGAATGGCCTTGTTGCAGGCGTCCGAGAACACGCCGGGCTGTTCCTTGAAGATGACGGCGCCCAGGATGTTCATGTGGCCGAGCAGGAAATCGCGCGCCGCCTGTTCTGGCACGCCGCGGCGGACCACCTCGTCCATGGCCTCGCGCATGACATCGAGAAGTGATGCGACGACCGTCTCCGCGAGGCCGGGCTCGAGCAGCGCCAACTGTTCGACGGTCAAGCGATGCGAGCGCATGACAGGCGCCCAGATGGTCCTGGCCACGGCTTCGCCGCGCGCATAGTCGCTTTCGGGACCTTGCATGAGACAGCAGACGATCGCCTGCTTGGCCGCGATGCCGCCGAAGCGATCGAGCTTCGCCTCCATTTGGGTTTCGTCGTTGAAGATCGGCGGGTGGCAAGGATGGGTTACGAAATAGGTGATGTCGCCGCGCTTGGGCAGGTGGCCGGCATAGGGCGCTGCCGCATCGAGGATCACCACCATGGCGCCGGGTTCGAGACTGTCCACGATGCCATGCGCCACCTTGCCAATGGCCGTGTCGGGCACGGCGAGCACGACGATCCCGGCGCCTTTGAGCGCGGAACCGGAATCGACGGCGTCCCAGCCAAGTTCAGCCGTGAGGCGAGCTAGACCTTGTGCGCTTACTTCGACGGGAGCGACCTGATAGTTGGAGGATTTGAGATTGCGGCCCAGCCGCATTCCCATTTTCCCTCCGGCTCCGAACAGCGCCAGTTTCGGCATGTCATTTGTCTCCCTTTTCAGTGCCCGCAAGCGAATTGTTCACGCGGCAATACGCACGGTAGCGTAGGGCGGCAGTTCGAGCCTGCCCAGGCGCGCGAGCTTCTTGC
>JAAURV010000268.1 GCA_012032065.1 Hyphomicrobiales bacterium | reverse complement strand
GAACCTTTCAAGGCCGTGCCGTTGATCGCGCGTCACACGCAATCGAAGGGCGTTGCGATTTTGACCGGATGCGCTGCGCGCGGCCTTTCACGTAGCGCGGGCCGTGTGACTGGCGTCGTCACCGAGAAGGGCGAGATCGCCTGCGATGCGGCGGTGCTGGCGGGTGGCGCATGGTCGCGGCGCTTCTGCAACAATGAGGGCGTGAGGCTTCCGCAGCTTGCTGTGATCAACTCCGTCATGCGCACCGCGCCGCTCGACATTGGCCTGACGCGAAGCTGCCTCGGCGCGAAATTCTCGTTCCGCAAGCGCCAGGACGGCGGCTTCACTGTCACCCATTCGGCGGTGTCCACGGCAAATATCGTGCCCGACAGTTTCCGGCTGTTCTTCGACTTCCTTCCGGCACTGAGGATGAGTTGGAAGAATCTGCAACTTCGCCTTGGCAAACGTTTCTTCGAGGACATCGCGCTGAAGCGGCGCTGGTCGCTGGATGAGACTACTCCTTTCGAGGCTGTGCGCATTCTCGATCCCAGGCCTTCGTCGGCAACGATGGAGGAAGCGAAGATCAGCCTGTTCGATTGGTATCCGGCCTTTCGATCCATGACCGTGGTCGAGACCTGGGCCGGGGCTATCGATGCGACACCTGACACCGTGCCCGTGATCTCGGCGGTGGACAGCGTTCCGGGCTTCCACCTCGCCACCGGGTTTTCGGGTCATGGCTTCGGCATTGGGCCAGGAGCTGGAAAACTCATGGCGGATATCGTGACGGGTGCCGCACCCTGTGCCGATCCACACCCTTTCCGCTTCTCGCGCTTTTCGGACGGAACGAAAATCCAACCGGAGACCGGGCTGTAACCGGTGCTTGCGCAATTGGGCTGCATCGGCCAATTTGCGCGCGAGGCGCAAGGAGCATGAGATGTCCGACTGGTCGGATGGTTACGTCACGAGTACCGAATACACCACCCATTTCTATCCGTTCCTGTCGCCTGCATCGCAGAATCTTACCCTGTTGCTGAAAGGAGTGAACCCTCCCGATCTCTCGCAGAACTTCGCCTACTGCGAACTGGGCTGCGGGCAAGGGTTCAGTACGGCACTGCTTGCCGCCGCCAATCCCAAGGGCTCTTTCGTGGGCGTCGATTTCAACCCGGCGCATGTCGCGGGCGCCAATCAACTCAAGGCGGCGGCTCAGATCCAAAACGTCGCATTCCTCGAAAAGAGCTTCGCAGAACTTGGTTCGACCGATCTGCCCATGTTCGATTACATCGCGCTGCACGGCGTGTGGTCGTGGATATCGCGCGAGAACCGGGAAGCCATTGCGTCTTTCGTCTACTCACGTCTCAAGCCCGGCGGCATTGTCTATATCAGCTACAACGCCATGCCAGGCTGGGCGCCGATTGGCCCTTTGCGCCAGCTCTTTGTCGAAAGCCAGCGGCACAAGTCCGAGATCGATGTTTCGGACGTGAACGAAGCCATCGAACTGGCCGGAAAGATGCGGCAGCTTGAAGCCGGTTATTTCAAAATCAATCCAGCCGCCGGCGCCAATCTCGATCACCTCTCCAAGCTGTCGCGCAACTATCTGCTGCACGAGTATTTCAATGGCGAATGGCAGCCATTCTACTTTTCTGATGTCGCGGCCGATCTGCGTGCGGCGAAACTGGGCTATGCCTGTTCCAGCGACGTTCTCGAACACATCGACCAGCTCTGCTTCGGCAAGGAGCAGCAAGCCATGCTGGCGACGCTGAAAGACGGCGCGGCGCGCGAAACCATCCGCGATTACTTCCGCAACCAGCGCTTCCGCCGCGATCTCTTCAGCAGGGGCGCGCGCCAGCTTGGCAACAACGAGCGCACCGAAATGTTGCGCAAGGTGCGGCTGGCGAAAGTACCAGTGGGCAGCGACGCGCCGGCCCAGGTCAAATTTTCCAGCGGGCGGAGTCTCGCTCACGGGAGAGGTTTATGCCGCCATTCTCGAACGCTTGAGCGAAGGAACGGCACTGCTTGGCGAGTTGCTCGACTCTGTCGGTCCAAAGGCGGGCGGTTTCCAGGGCGTGTTCCAATCCGTCATGGTCTTGACGGCGGCCGGGCGTCTGATCCCGACGCTTCCTTCGGAGGACGACAAGGCGCGCCAGCAAAGCACGGCGAAGTTCAATCGCGCGGTTCTGATGAGTTCGTTGGGCCTCGAGGCGCAGACTCTGGCTTCACCGGTCGCGGGAAACGGGATCGCGGTGCCGCGGGTTGACCAGCTCTTCATGTCCATAGTGGCGCAAAAACAGCCTCTCGATGCCAAGGTCATCGTGGAGCGGATGAACAAACTCGGGATGAAGTTGACGCAAAAGGGAGAAGTGGCGAATTCCGGCGATCAACTTGCGGGCATTAACACCGCGATCGCGGATTTCTCCGGCCACAGGTTGCCGTCCTACAAGCACCTTGGCGTGGCGTAACGATGAAACAATCGCGGTTAACGGCGCAAATCCTCCTGTTCCAAGGCCTTGAGTTGCGTTAGTCTGCCTGCGGGGCCTGATCTGAGGGACGTGCGATGTCTACGTTTTTGTCCGTAGCTGGCCTTGCCGGCGATTCGCTCGATGCCAAGCACAAGGGCTGGTACGACGTCGAGAACTACCAGTTCTCCGTGAATGCCCCCGAAGGCTCAAAGGCGCAATTCAGCGCCGTCACCATCGACTTCGCGAGCGATGCCGCGCTCACCAAGATGATGGACTTTGTAGCGAGCCAGAAATTCATCCCTGGAATGACGCTCGAAACCACGGATCCGCTCAATAACAAGATTTACACGCTCGATCTTGCGAGTGCGCGGATTTCCGGCATCACCGATTTGCCATTTGGCGGGTTCTCGGTCGAGATCAGTTACGCCGAAATCGACATCGAAACGATTTTCCAGGATCCGGTGGGCAAGTTTTACAGTGAGGACCCCTTCCGGTGGGACCTTGCCAACAACAAGGAAGGCCCGGCTCTCGGCCCATTCGCCCCCGTGGCGGGCTCGACCGCCGTGGGCAACGCCTCCGATTATTTCCTCCTCATCGACGGCATGAACGGCGGCGTCACGAATAAGGGCTATGAAGGCTGGTTTCAGATCGAATACTTCAACTTTGATGTCTCGGCGCCTCCCGGCGGAAAGGCCAGCTTTTCCGATGTCACCATCGAGATGACCGGAGACACCGGGCTCACGGCATTGCTGAAGATGGCCGCGAGTGGCCAAGTGATCAAGGGCGCGCGGATCGAAGGTGTCTTTAATGGCGGAAGCGGCCTCATCCCCGTTTACGACTTGACCATCGGCGAAATCCGCATTGCCGATATCAAGGATTTGGGCGCCGATAGCGATCCTCAAGGTTTCAGCATTACCTTCGACTACGGCCTCGTCGAAACAAAGGTGTTCGACTCCGTTTCGTCGAAGTTCATGACATCCTCCTACGATTTGACCAAGGCAGCCCCGAACGCGACGATGCCTGCGATTGCGGTGTCGCCCACGCAGTCGCCCACCGATGCCGCCACGCAGTTCTTCCTTGCCATGCCTGGCGTTCAGGGAGATTCGACCGTGAAAGGCCACGAAGGCTGGATCGAGGTATTGGGTGTCAACTACGATCTGACCACGCCTCCAGCCGGCAAGACGGACTTTTCGCTGGTCAATCTCGCATTGGCCAGCGACACGCCGATTACAGGCCTGTTCTCCGCCTTGGTGGAAGGAAATAACTTCGCCGGCGCGACCATTCATGGGGTCAATTCTCTCAACAAGACAGTTTTCGAGCTTAACCTCGACGATGTGTTGGTCAGTTCTCTTAACGAAAGCCAGAATGGATATCTCCAACTCAACCTTGCCTATGACCAGATCGAAGTCGGCACCTGGGGTACGCTCAACAATGGGACAATCGCCGCCAATCCAGTTTTTGGCTGGGACCTGACGAAGAACGCCACGGCCAATATTGCATCCGTTGGTCCGGGGTCAAAGGCGCCAGACGTTGCCGCCACCGACTACTTCATGCTGATCGACGGCTTGAGCGGCAGTTCGACCGACGCGAAACACGCCAACTGGTTCGACATTCTGGATTTCTCTCTGAATGTCGGCAATTCCGCCACGCCTGGCAGCGTTGGGTCGGGAGGCGCCGGCAACCCCGCGTTCTCTAAACTCACGGTCGTTGTCGACGATCAGGCGGCGCTCACCAGTCTTCTCGGCTACGCAGCGAACGGAAAAGCTTCTGTCCGGGATCAAGATCGAAGGCACGGCGTTCGACGGGAGCGGCCTGACGCCAACCTACGACCTCACCCTGGCGGGGGTGAAGGTGAATTCCATCCGCGAGGACCTTGGCTTCGGATATGTCGTGGATTTCGGTTTCGAACAGATCAAGCTGGAGACCAAAGGCATCGGCGATCCAACGGCGGATATCGCGGCTTGGAATCTCATTAAACAGAGTCCCGACTTTTCGAACCCCACACTGACACCGGCCAGCGCAACATCCTGGGCGGGAGGGGCATCGGATGTCTTCATGGCGTTCACGGGGTTGAAGGGAGAATCGCCCGACGCCAAGAACAAGGGCTGGTTCGACATC
>JAAURV010000267.1 GCA_012032065.1 Hyphomicrobiales bacterium | reverse complement strand
GAGATCGCGATATTCGACGGCGTTGCGAGCCGGCAATTGTTCGAGTACCGCGGACTCATCGGCCGGAACAAAAGGCGTGGCCGCCGCGCTCGTGCAAAGTGCCAGCATCGAGATGAAAATGGTCGCGCCGAGTCTGATCATCTTCGGCAATCCCCTCAAAACTGTAGCCGGGCGATCCAGTTCGAACCGCCCAGCATTTGGAGCCGAATTACGGAAGCGGGATATCCGGCACGTCGGGACATTGATGCCGCCATGACCCTGCAGCAATCCTTGATGCGCCAGCGCGAGGAACGGGAAGCGGTCGAGATAGTTCTTGTCGTTGACTTCGACGCCCTTGGCGAGGCCCGCCGCCGGATCGCCGGCGACGATCAGGCTGAGCAGAACCGTATTGACGTTCACCTGGTTGCGGTTCGGCGCCGTTCCGCCGCCAAGGCGCCGACCGTTCGGGAAGCTCGAATCGATGGCGGCATCGAGCGTAATGACGTCGCCGGTAAAGCCATCGGCAACCGGGATCGGGCGTCCCAGATTGATGGCATTGACGATGTCGGTGCGCGGGCCTTTCAGCGTTGCCACCGTCGCAGGCGGCACGCCCAAAGCGGCATAAAGCCCGAGCGCTTCCGCATCGCGCACCAACACCGGGAACAGGATGTTGGCGCCGAAGTTGCTCACGTCGTTAAGCGGGCTGTTGCGAAGATACTTCGTGTGGCTTTGCGTTCCGACAAGGCCGGCGTTGAACAAAGGAAGCCCGTTCCTCCCAACTTGCACATAGCGGCCGGATGCCGTCAGCCCAGTGATGACGTTGTTCGCATCGACGGTCTGCGTGGCGCGCCGGAGAATTTTCGTGTGCACCCTGAGGAGGCTGTCGGTCGAGGCTGGATCCAGCACGCCATTATGCGGAATGCCGCCGGGGAAAATGTCGGTGATCGGCACTTCAAGCGCGATCGAGAACACATTGAAGCCCGTAAACACGTCCTTGCCGGGCGGGCGGCGGGCTCCTGGAATTCCTCCGAGATCGTCCCGGTTCAGGTTCACCAGATCGAAGATGCCCTTTTCGTCGAGCTGATAGGGATCGTCGAACTGCCCGGCGATGACTCTTTGCCCGCCGGAGAGCGTGTGAATGTAGGTATCGACGAAAGCCTGGTTGTAAAGGCCCAGTTCGCGGCTGTCGGGATTGCCGGAGTCGTAACCCTGGAACGGCCCAAGGCCATAGACAAGCCTGTCTGTCTGGGGCCCATGGTTGTTGGGGAGGACATTGAGGTTGCGCCCGAGAACAGTGACGGTTCCGCCACCACCCCCTGCCGGCACCGTAACCTTGGAAACGGTCATGGTTTCCGTGCCGCCCGTCAACTGCCACAGGAGTTCATTGCCGCCGCCGAGTGGATCGGAAGCCGTCGGCTTCGCTTCAGGCGTCAGCGTGTTCTTGAACAACACGCGATAGATCACGCGATCGCGGAGACTGGTGCCGATTCCGATGTGAAACTGGTAGAGGTAACCACTGCAGGCGCGCAAGCCCTGGTTTCCCTGGCCCGGCTCGTGCAGCGGATTGAAGTTCATGATCAGGTAGAGCTTGTCGTGCGTGCCAGGTTTCACCCAGGCATAGGTGTCGGTGTTGTCGGCGCAAGGTTCGTTGAGGACAGCGAGCGCCTCGCGGTGGCTTGATGCCTGGACCGCGGTGACTGACGCGGCCAGCATCAAGGCGGAAACAAAGTGTCGCAAGTACCGTTTCATGGTGTCTCCTCTCGTGGGTTTGTTTGGTCAGCGCGGCGATCTGATCGAAGTCAACAAGCCTCCACTGCCGATTCCGGTGTTGAGAATCGGCGTCTGACCGTTTTCCAATAGATTTCTGTCGAAGGCCGCCCCCAGCACTTCGGATCGGGTGCACGAGCCGAGTCAACAGTACTGAACTGCGGACACGGCTGCTTGCATGGGAGGAACGAAGTGATCGGACGGTTTGGTTGCAGGCTTGGTTAACAATTCACGACATCGTGAATTGGGCCTCGCTCATCACGTGTACGGCTTGAAATGCTTCGAGAGCTTGAGGCCCTGGCGCTGGTAGTTGGAGCCGATGCCTTGACCGTAGACGCGATCGGGGGCCTCGGTCAGCGGCTCGTAGATCAACCGGCCGATGATCTGCCCGTCTTCCAGAATGAACGGGACCTCGTGGCTTCTGACTTCGAGCACCGCGCGCGAGCCTTCGCCGCCGCCCGAGGAATCGCCGAATCCCGGATCGAAGAAGCCCGCGTAGTGCACGCGGAATTCGCCGACCAGCGGATTGAACGGCACCATCTCGGCCGCATGGCTCGGCGGCACGCGCACAGCTTCTTTCGAAGCGAGAATATAGAACTGGTCGGGATCGAGAATGAGTGAACCCGATTGCCGGATCGGCTCCCAATAATCGAGAACCTCGAGCGCGTTCTTCTTGTCGACATCGACAAGAGCCGAATGCCGCTTCGCCCGGAACCCCACGGCATCGCCGAGCCTGCCGCCGGAAAGATCGACCGAAAGCGCCAGCCCGTTGTCGATATCGGGCTCGCCCTCGGAGATCAGCCGTTCCTTGGTGTGCAGTTCGCGGATGATTGCATCGGAAGCGAGGCTGTCGCCGGCGCGGAAGCGGATTTGCGAGAGCCTGGAACCGGTGCGCGCGAGGATCGAGAATGTGCGCGGGCTGATCTCCGCATGGAGCGGACCGTGATAGCCCTCGGGGATCGTATCGAAGGCCTGCGCGTAATCCGCGATCACGCGGGTGAAGATGTCGAGCCGGCCAGTCGAACTCTTCGGGTTCGCCGCAGCCGTCACGCCTCTTGGAAGCGCCAGCGATTCGAGGAGCGGCACGATATAGACGCAGCCGGTTTCCAGCACCGCGCCATCCGCTAGCGAGATGCGGTGCAGTTCCAGCGATTTGAGCCGCTCTGCGACCGTGTGCTTGGCGCCGGGAAGAAACGACGCCCGCACCCGATAGGCAAAGTCGCCAAGCCTGAGATCGAGACTTGCTGGCTGAATTTGTTCGTCCGCGAGCGGCTGCCCGACTTTTATGAAACCCCGCCCGCAATAGTCCGCAATGGCCCGGCGCGCAGGATTCCCTGCACGGGTTGAAGTTTCTGAGCGGCGCTTGGCATGGCGTCTATTGGCGGGTTTGGGCCTCGATGCGCAAGCCCAAAGGCGATGACGGTGGAAAACCTTCGCGGGCAAGCCTAAAGTAATGCTATGTACGAGAAGACCACGCATGGCGTCCGGGTCAGCGTGACGCCGCAATACCTGGAAGGTCACTCAGCCCCGGCGGAGAGCCGCTATTTCTGGGCTTATACAATCACGCTCGAGAATCTGGGCAATGTCACTGTCACGCTGCGAACCCGCCACTGGAAGATCACCGACGCCATGGGCCGCCTGCAGGAAGTGCGGGGCGAAGGTGTCGTCGGCGAGCAGCCTACCTTGGCGCCGGGCTCGAGCTTCCAATATACCTCCGGCTGCCCGCTGCCGACGCCGAGTGGCGTGATGGTCGGAACCTACAACTTGGTGGACGAGTATGGACGCTCGTTCGATATCGACATCCCCGCCTTCTCCCTCGACAGCCCCCATGACCGGCGTAGTGTGAACTGAGGATGCCGAAACCGCTTTCCTCGCGCGACATCCTCGCGCATCTCATTTCCTTCGACACCACCAGCCGCGATGGCAACCTGCCGCTCATCGCATGGGTCGAAGAGTATCTCGCGCCCTTTGGCGTCAAGAGCTTCCGCGTCGACTACGAAGCCGGAAAGAAGACAAACCTCTTCGCCTCCATCGGACCGGAGATCGATGGCGGCATTGCGCTCTCAGGGCATACCGATGTCGTGCCGGTTGATGGCCAGGACTGGTCGTCTAACCCTTTCGCATTGACCGAGCGCGAGAACCGCTACTACGGGCGCGGCGCCTGCGACATGAAGGGCTTCATCGGTTCCGTGCTTGCGGCGGTTCCGCTAATGAGCAAGGCGAATCTCAAGCGGCCAATTCATCTTTCCTTCTCCTGCGATGAGGAAGTGGGCTGCAAAGGCGTTCGCCCACTCGTCGCACATCTGAAAGCTCACGGTCCACGGCCAATGGCCGCGATCATTGGCGAACGACGTCGATGAAAGTGGTGAACGCGCACAAGAGCGCCATCACCTTCTCAACCGATGTAACGGGTCACGAAGCGCACTCAAGCTGCATTCATTTGGGTGTCAACGCCATCATGGTGGCGGGCGATCTCCTGGCCGAGCTCAACCGCATCCGCGCCGAATTGATCGCCGAGGGCGATCCCACGGGCCGTTTTGATCCGCCATACTCCACTTTGCATGTCGGCGTGATCGAAGGCGGAACCGCCAAGAACATCATACCCCGCCGCTGCTCCTTCCAATGGGAAACGCGGCTGCTTCCCAGCGCCGATGCCGAGCGTGTGCCGCGCCGTTCGAGGCTTTTCGCGCGGTCTCGAACCTGACATGAGCGGGTGGCAGAAGATGCGGGCATCGAAACGAAGACAACCAATCTTGTTCCAGGGCTTGCACCCGAAGAAGGTTCGGAAGCCGAAAACGCTGGCGCTCAATAT
>JAAURV010000266.1 GCA_012032065.1 Hyphomicrobiales bacterium | reverse complement strand
GGCACTTCGCGAAAAGGAAGATTGACCACAGAGACACAGAGGCGCAGGGAAACCAAGCACACGCGAGGAGCCGAAATCCTCTGTGTCTCCGTGTCTCTGTGGTGTTCCTTCATCGATCGATTGGTTCGCGATCTCGACCGAGTAGTTTTCGATCACGGTGTTGGCGAGGAGCTTCTTGCACATGGCGTCGACGGTCTCGCGGGCCTTGGCCGTGTCGGTCTCGGCGAGGTCGAGCTCGATGTACTTGCCCTGGCGGACGTCGTCGACGCCAGCGAAGCCGAGGGAAGCGAGGGCGTGCTGAATGGCGCGGCCCTGCGGGTCGAGAACGCCGGTCTTCAGGGTGATGTGGACCTTAGCTTTCACCGGGGGCCCTCACGCGCGGCTCTACTGCACCGTGTCCGGGCCCTGCATGTCGCGGACCCCGGCCTCGGGCAGGATGCCGAGGCGGCGGGCGACCTCCTGATAGGCCTCGGCGACCTTGCCGAGGTCCTGGCGGAAGCGGTCCTTGTCGAGCTTCTCGTTGGTCTTCACATCCCACAGCCGACAATTGTCGGGGCTGATCTCGTCGGCGAGGATGATGCGCATCTCCTCGTTCTCGTAGAGGCGGCCGAACTCCAGCTTGAAGTCGACCAGCTTGAGGCCGACGCCGAGGAAGAGGCCGGAGAGGAAGTCGTTGATGCGCAGGGCCAGTGCCATGACGTCGTCGATGTCCTGCGGGTTGGCCCAGCCGAAGGCGGTGATGTGCTCCTCGGAGACCATGGGATCGCCGAGCTCGTCCGACTTGTAGTAGAACTCGACGATCGAGCGCGGCAGCTGGGTGCCCTCGGCGAGGCCGAAGCGCTTCGACAGCGAGCCGGCGGCGACGTTGCGCACGACGATCTCCAGCGGGATGATCTCGACCTCGCGCACCAGCTGCTCGCGCATGTTGAGGGTGCGCATGAAATGGGTGGGAAGACCCAGATTGTTCAGCCTGGTGAAGATGTATTCCGAAATGCGCTGGTTCAGAACGCCCTTGCCGTCGATCACGGCTTTCTTCTGCGAGTCGAAAGCGGTGGTATCGTCCTTGTAGTGAACAATCACGGTGCCGGGCTCCGGACCCTCGTAAAGGATCTTGGCCTTGCCCTCGTAAATCCGAGTCCGCCTGCTGTTCATTTCAAATATCCTCATCGAAACCAATTTCACCCGCCCGGATCGTACTCTATCCAGGCGACACACACCCCTGTTGTTGCGACAATATGGCGAGTCGGCCAGCCGAAAGCCACGGGGGGCTTGTAGCGGGTTTTGTTGCGGCGCACAACACGCGCGAACTTGTTGATTTGGCGGTATCCACCTTCTATCTGTGGAAACTCAATCATGCTTTGGAGTGCCCCATGACCACCTTCGACAAGCGCCAGGAAGGATTTGAGAAGAAGTTCGCTCACGACGAGGAACTGCGCTTCAAGGCGACCGCCCGGCGCAACAAGCTTCTGGGCCTGTGGGCTGCGGAGAAGCTTGGCCTCTCGGGCGAAGATGCTGACGCCTATGCGAAGGAAGTCGTGCGATCTGACTTCGAGGAAGCGGGCGACGACGATGTGTTCCGCAAGATCCGCAAGGATTTCGATGCCAAGAAGGTTGAGCAATCCGATCATCAGATCCGCCGCACCATGGATGAGCTGATGGGCACGGCCGTCGAACAGATCAAGGCCAGCTAGTCCGTGTCGGGCGCGTCCTTTGCCATCCGCGCGCGCCTTGCCAGTGGAAAGCCATTCGTCTTTCCATGGCTCGGTATGCCCGGTGCCGTACATGCAGGCCAGATCGCGCGGCTGGGTTTCGATGCCGTAGCCATCGATCTGCAGCACGGCACCGTCGATAATGGCGAAGCCGCGCGCATGGTGGCCGCCATCAACGCCGCGGGATCGCCCGCCGTCATCCGCGTCTTGTGGAACGATCCAGGCTTGATCGGTTTTGCCCTCGACATGGGCGCCGCCGCCGTCATCGCCCCCATGATCAACAGCCTCGATCAGGCCAAAGCGCTGGTGAAGTCCGCCAAATATCCGCCGGCCGGCCAGAGAAGCTGGGGCGGCTACACCATGTTGCAAGCTGCTGGCGTCACCGCTGGCGAGTATCTGAAAGAAGCCAACAGCCAGACCATGATCTTCGCCATGATCGAAACCAATGAGGCGCTCGGCCTGGTGGACGAGATTGCCGCGGTAAAGGGTCTCGATGGGTTGTTCGTGGGGCCGAGCGATCTTTCGATTGCGTTGTCCAATGGCAAGGCGATCGACCGGCTGGGCAAAGGAACTCTGGAAGCGATGAAGAAAGTCGCGGCGGCATGCAAGGCCAATGGCCTGTGTGCGGGCGCATTCGCGGGAACGGCGGACGGGATCAAGGCATACACCGAGATCGGTTTCCAGTTCATGGCGGGGCCAACCGATCTTGAACTATTGCGGGGCGGAGCGGCGGAATTCCAGAAGTCGGTGGCGTCGAAGTAAGCTTCGGCGTTTGACCGCCACCTTCTTTCGGGTCAAAACTACAGAGCCATGGATACACGCGCCCCACTGATTTCCGGCCATGAGGCCATTCTGGACCGGCTGGCGGATATCGCCTTGGCCGCGGGCTCGATTGAAAGTCAGACCGACAAATACTTCACCAACACCAGCCGCATCGTGAAGGCGGCGGGCGACGCGGAAGTCACCTTCGCCGTTTTCATGCGCCGCCGTGTCGTGGCGGCGCTGGAGCCGACCATCCGGCTGGTGAAGAAGTTCGTGCCGGCCGCGCGCATCAAGCGGTTCTATGAAGAAGGCGATGTGGTTCCCTCCGAAAGCAAAATGCTGGAAATCACCGGCTCCATGGCCAAGCTCTCGGAAATCGAAACGCTGCTCCTGCAGAAGACCGGCATTCCCTGCGTCGCCGCCAACAACGCTTATGAAATGTGCATGGCCATTCCCTACGCGTCCTTCATGGACATGCATGCCAGGCATGCAAGCGGCGCGGAAATGAACATCATCGCCTCCTATGGCGCGGCCGTCGGCAGCGCCGCCGCGCGTCGCGCGCATCCGGAGATCAAGGGTTTCGTCGGCTCGTCCCAGGATTTGACCGCGCCCTTCTTCGGCGCGGAAGGTGGCATGGGCACCATGCCTCATGCACTGGTTGGTTTCACCAAGGGCGACGTGCTTGAGGCCACGAAGCTGTTCGTAAAAACCATACCTGACGCCAAGATGCTCGTGGCGCTCGTCGATTACACCGGAGAGGAAGTGCGCGATTCCCTGCGCTGCGCCGAATGGTTCTACAACGAGGCGAAACTCGACAAGCAGGGCAAGAGCTTCGGCGTCAGGCTCGATACCCATGGCGGCCGTTTCGCCGAGGGGCTCGACTACGAAAAATCGGTCGATGCGGTGGGCCATTGGCTCGGTGTCTCGGGCGAGTACAATATCGTGGAGCAAGTGCTGGGCGGCAGGGCCTTCCAACTCGACCCCAACAACATCCTCGTCGACAAGGTGCGCCGCATCCTGTTCGGCAAGGGCGTTTCCGTGGCGTCGATCATTCACGCCCGGCTGGCGCTCGACAAGGCGGGTTTCAAGGCGGCGCGGATCGTCGGTTCTTCCGGTTTCGATGCGCAGAAGTGCCAGGTGATGGGCGCCGCGAAGGCGCCACTCGACATGGTCGGCACGGGGAGCTTCTTGCCGGCCACTTTAACCGAAACTTACGCAACCGCGGATATCATCTCCTACGATGGCGTCCGCCGGGTAAAAGTTGGCCGCGAGTTTCTGTTCGAAACGTAATGCGCTGGCACACCGTTTGCTTCTTGCCCGGATGGAAAGAGGGGGCTTCCTCTAGCCTGGGACGGAGTTGGATATGCGTAGGTTTCTGAGTGTGTGCGCCGCCGCGGTGTTGAGCGTGGCGGTTTTTTCAGGCGTTGCCGAAGCGAAAAAGAAGTCAGGTGGCTCTCCCGCGGCGGTTCGCGTTTGGATCGATGTGTCGAGCCAGACCATGTCGGTCAACGTCAATGGCTGGCACTACGCCACCTGGCGGGTGTCGACGGCGCGCGGCGGCTACTACACTCCCCGCGGCAGCTACAGCGCAAAGCGCCTGGCCCGCATGCACTACTCGCGGAAATACGACAACTCGCCGATGCCGCATTCGGTGTTCTTCCATGGCGGTTATGCCATCCACGGAACCAACTACGTGAAGAACCTTGGCCGCCCTGCTTCGCACGGTTGCGTGCGGCTGGCCCCCGGCGCTGCCGCCCAGCTCTTCAAGCTGGTGCGTCAGCACGGCCTGGGCCGCACCCGCATCACCATCACGAACTGAAGACGCGGGCGAAGATCGTATCCACGTGCTTGGTGTGATAGCCGAGATCGAAGAGCGCTTCGATGTCGTTTGGCTTGAGCTTTGACGATATCTCCTTGTCGGCCTTGAGCAGCGTCAGGAAGTCGCCTTCTCCGCGCCAGACAGGCATCGCGTTGCGCTGCACGGCGGCATAGGAGTCCTCGCGGCTCATGCCTTTCTGCGTGAGCGCCAGAAGCACCCGCTGCGAATGGACGAGGCCGCCGAGCCGGTCGAGGTTGCGCTTCATGTTCTCCGGGTA
>JAAURV010000265.1 GCA_012032065.1 Hyphomicrobiales bacterium | reverse complement strand
CAATCGCCAAGGCCGCACCACGGGCCGAAGACACTGACCGCACCCTCAAGCGAGCCCGCACCATCCCAAGCACAACCCCCTTGCCAACAGGGCGCCGTCCGGACGTGACAGTGCATGCAATCGTGAAACTCGTCAGTATACGGAATTACCGGATCCCCAGGCCAGCCGCTGCCAAGCGCCAAACATGGCCGCAAAAACCATGCAGAAGGGCGCGCGGACCATGCGTTTTGCGCGCAACAGCGGCAGGCCCCCGCGCCGGTTGACACTGCTTCCCGCGCCGTCCAAGAGCGGGCTGGGGGAGCCATGCGGTTACTTTTTCTGGGCGATGTTGTTGGCAAGAGCGGCCGCGATGCGGTTTACCGCGAGCTGCCGCTGCTGCGCGCGCGCTACCGGCCTGACTTCGTGACGGTAAACGGCGAGAACGCGGCGCATGGCTTTGGCATCAGCGAGGGCATTGTGCATGAGCTGCTCGCGGCGGGGGCGGATTGCGTCACACTCGGCAATCACGCTTTCGACCAGCGCGAAGCGCTTGTTTTCATTGAGCGATATCCACAGCTGCTGCGCCCGGTGAACTGGCCCCAGGGCTGCCCTGGGCGCGGCGTCAATCTGTTCGACACGGCATCGGGCAAAAAAGTGCTTGTGATCAATGCCATGGGCCGGGTGATGACCGAGCCGGTGCTGGACGATCCGTTTCCGGCGGTATCGCGCGAGCTTGATTCATGCCCGCTGGGCCAGTCGTGCGATGCCGTCCTGATCGACATGCATGCGGAAACGTCTTCCGAAAAATGGCCATGGGTCACTTCTGCGATGGCCGGGCGAGCCTCGTCGCCGGCACGCACACCCATGTGCCCACCGCCGATCATCAGATCCTCACGGGCGGCACCGCCTACCTTACCGATGCCGGCATGTGCGGCGATTACGACTCGGTCATCGGCATGGAAAAGACCGAGCCGATGCAGCGATTTTGCGCAAGCTCCCGGCCGAACGCATGCGTCCCGCGGAAGGGCCGGCGACCGTGTGCGGCGTTGCCGTCGAAACCGACGATTCAACCGGGCTGGCGCTGCGGATTGCGACATTCCGGATCGGTGGACGCCTGGAAACGAAACAGATTTCGTTTTGGGAAGCGTGAGCCCTAACGGCTTCTTTTCAGATAGTTTGGCAGCGGCGCTGCAACCGCATCTTCGCGCATGGCTGCGCCTGCAAGGCGGTCCATGCCCACGACGGCGCGGGCCAGTTCCAGCGAGGCTGAGTCCTCATCGCCTGCCGCCATCGCCGCCGAACCGGCTTCGAGGCTGGTTTCGATGCGGCGGGACATTTCGGTCAAGGTGGCGATGCTGTTGAACAGGCGGCCGGGAGGGGCGCTGTCGGCCAATGAGCGTACGCGGCGGAGCGCGGCGCTGGCGGCCGTTCCCGTTAATCCTTCGGCCGCAAAAGAAAATTCCTCGATCATGCCCGCACGCGCCGCCATGTTAACAACTCCCACACAACACACCCGGAAGAAGCATTGCCGGGGCCGCGTTAATGCCGGGTTAAGCGGCTTGTCCCGGCTCGCCCGCGAGGTCTATAAGCCGCCCGAAACCGCTCCCTTTCGAGGATCACATGGCCGGCCATTCGCAATTCAAGAACATCATGCACCGCAAGGGCAAGCAGGACAAAATGCGGTCCAAGATTTTCTCGAAGCTGGCGCGCGAAATAACCGTTGCCGCCAAGGCTGGCCTCCCCGATCCCGATGCCAATGCCAGGCTCCGGCTCGCGATCCAGAATGCGCGCGCCGAGAACCTGCCCAAGGACAATATCGAGCGCGCCATCAAGAAGGCGGCGGGCGGTGACGCGGAGAACTACGATGCGGTGCGTTACGAAGGCTATGGACCGGGCGGCGTGGCGGTGATCGTCGAGGCGCTCACCGACAACCGCAACCGCACGGCGCCCAGCGTGCGGGCGCTGTTCGCGAAGTATGGCGGGAACCTGGGGGAGACGGGCTCGGTGTCCTTCATGTTCACGCGGGTGGGAGAGATTCTCTATCCTGCCGCCAAGGCCACCGCGGACCAGATGATGGAAGCCGCGATCGACGCGGGCGCCGACGATGTTGTGTCGGGCGACGATGGCCACGTGGTGACTTGCGCCTTCGAGTCGATCGGCGAAGTTTCGTCGGCACTGGCCGCGCGTTTTGGCGACGCGGAAACGGTGAAGATCGTATGGAAGCCGCAGACTTTGACTCCGCTCGATCAGGAGAAGGCGGAGAGTCTGCTGAAACTCGTCGAAGGGCTTGAAGATGACGATGACGTGCAAGCCGTGTTTTCGAATGCCGACATCGCCGAAGATGTGATGGCGAAACTCGACGCCGCATGACCACGCACCACTTCGCTCCAAACACCTTCTTCAATACGCTGGGCGCGCATGCTCCGGTGCTTTCAGTCGAAAGCGGAGATACGGTCATCACCGAGACGCTCGACGCGCATGGTTTCGACCGTGACGGCGTTCAACGGGGCCGCGATCCCAATCCGATGACGGGGCCGTTCTTCGTGAAGGGTGCGGAGCCTGGCGATGCGCTGGCCGTGAAGATCGTCCGTATAGAGATGAACCGCGCCACCGGTTGGACGCGGCAGGGGCTTGCCTGGAATGTGGTGGAGCCGGCGCAGATTCCGTTGATGCCGGCGCGCGAGAAGATCGTTTGGGACATTGAACGGAACAGCGGACGCATATCGCTTCAAGAGCCCCTTGCGGCGCTGCGCAACTGGTCGATCCCCATCGAACCGATGATCGGCTGTTTCGGTGTCGCGCCCGGAGACGGCGAAGCGATTTCGACGGCGACGAGCGGGCGCTTCGGCGGCAACATGGATTATCGCGGATTCAAGCCGGGATGCGAGGTTCAGTTTCCGGTTTCGGTTCCCGGCGCGCTGTTCTTTCTTGGCGATGTGCATGGCTGCCAGGGCGATGGCGAGATTGCGGGAACGGGCATCGAGACATCGGCGGAAGTGGAATTCTCCGTGCGGATGATCAAGGGCGCGAACATCGGTTGGCCGCGCGGGGAAACGGAGACGGATATTTTCTGCGCCGGCAATGCGCGGCCCCTGGAGCAGGCGCTACAGCATGCGACGGCGGAGATGCTGGTTTGGCTCGAGCAGCGTTACGGGCTCGACCGCATCGCGGCTTCGCATCTTCTCGGCATGGCGGTGCGCTATGACATCGCCAATGTGTTCAATCCGGCCTTTTCGGTTGTCTGCCGGATCGAAAAACCGTGGCTACCAAACTCGAACTGAGAACGCTTCAGGGCTTTCGCCATTCCTCGCTCGTCACGCGCGCCACCAGCGACCAGCCGCCCTTGCCGTCCGGCTCGATGATTACGGCCTCGCCTTCCTGGAGATAGCCTGCGCCAAACACTTCTCCGACGGTTCCATGGCTCATGAAGATCGAGTTGGTCATCGGCAGCGGCGGTATCTTGGCGATGTTCCGGATGTTCTTCCAGATCTTCGCTTCCGGCGGATCTTTTTCCGGATTGGTTCCATGCAGAAGAATGTTGCGATCGCGCTCGTAGCGGCCGAAGGCATACCAGGCCGAGTCGTAGGAGCGGCACATTGGGCTCGCCCTTACGATGCCAATGGGGATTTCCAGTTCCCTGAATGACTCGCCCATCTTCTGCATCTGTTCGATGCCCTCGGCGGAGAGATTGCGCTGGTGCGAACAGTTGCCGGGCAGCGGATCGTCGGGATCGCGGTCGATGGCGTCCTTGTAGTTGGGCGTGAGGCCGTGGCGGAAGAAGATCAGAAGCCCGCCCTGCTGCAGTCTGGCGAGGAGCGGGGCGGTGATGCCCTGTGGCGGCTTTTCGGCCTTGGCTGCAAGCGGAATTGCCAAGGCGCACACCAATACGATGAACGCGAAACGTCGCATGAGGGTCCCTCCAGGCCTGACAGCGTAACCGGTGCGCCAATCAACAGCGCATCAATAGGCCGTGAGCGATCATTCGCGGAGTGTGGTATCGGGCCTCATGCATGGCGTTCGAATCATCGGACTCGATCCGGGCCTCCGCAACACCGGCTGGGGCATTGTGGAGCAGCACGGCAGCCGGCTGTCTTATGTCGCGGATGGCGCGGTCCATTCTGACGCCAATGCGCCGCTCGCGGAGCGATTGCTGCAAATCCACCAGCAGCTTCTCGACGTCTTCAGGTCCTTTTCGCCGGACGAGGCGGCGATCGAGGAGACCTTCGTCAACAAGGATGCGCGGGCCACGCTGAAACTGGGTCAGGCGCGCGGCGTGGTCATGCTGGCGCCGGCGGCGCTTGGCATTCCGGTCTCGGAATATGCCCCGAACCAGATCAAAAAGTCGGTCGTGGGGGCAGGGCACGCCGAGAAGGATCAGGTGAAACACATGGTCAAGCTGCTCCTGCCCAAGGCCCAGTTGAACAGCGCCGATTCCGTCGATGCTCTGGCCATCGCCATCTGCCATGCGCATCATCGGGGGAGCCAGTCGCTGGAGAGATTGCTGGGGTAACGTCAATTGATTTGTGTCAGGAGGAAGAGGGTACTGACTCCTTGGGATTTGTTTTCGTTTGCGAAGACGGCGAACAGGATCCTGTCCA
>JAAURV010000264.1 GCA_012032065.1 Hyphomicrobiales bacterium | reverse complement strand
GATCACATAAAAGAACTTGAAGTCGTCGACGGCCTCCAGCGCGAACACGAAGTAGGAAACCGCCCCGATAATCGCAAGCGCGGCCATGCTCGCGAAAGGCCGCATTGCCAGAAGCGTGACGATCCGGGCCGGATGTTGCGGCAAAATGAAAAGCGGCGCCACGGTTACGATGCCGATGAAGTCGCCCACTGCCTTGGTGGTGATGGTTGGCAGGATCCATTCGACTTGAAATCCGATCACAAAGGAAAGCAGGAAAACCTGAAACGCCGCCGCGAACACGGACCCCAGTAGCCCGAGCACGAGGATTGTTCCCACAAGACGCAGCTGATGTGACGTTTCCAGGAGCTTCTTGCGCCGGGCGGCGTAAATCGGCAGGGCGAAAACCAGCGTATGCACAATGGCTGCGGGGATGTCCAAGGTTGGAATAAAAACTGCCTTGTTGATGGTCAGCGCGCACAATCTCGCGAGAGTGGCCAGGAGGGCTCCCCAAGGCCCCCAATGTGCGCCTGCAGCCATGGTGAGACCGGTTTCAGGATTCCAAGGCGAGACCCGTATGTCGGAATAGGTGAGAAAGTCAGTCAACCAGTAAATGAGCACATAGACGAGCACGAACGCCGCCGATGTAGACAGCGGCTTCGCGAACAATCGAATGGTGCTGGAACAGGTCTGAACGAAGTGATCTGCAACTGCTCCTGCGGGGCGAACCTTCCACTGCATCGAAAGCAATATAGGCGAGGGTGCCCCGCGGGCCTAGACGTGATCGTTGATGCGTCCGAGCGCCTCATCGCGGCCCAGCACCTCAAGCACGTCGAATATTCCCGGGGAAACGTTGGTCCCGGTAAGCGCTGCTCGCAAGGGCTGGGCGAGTTTCCCGAGCTTCAACCCTTTCGCTTCGGCGTAAACTTTCACAGCCGACTCAAGAGCTTTGGCTGTCCACTCACTATCGTTTAGAACTTGCACGAGGCCAAGAAGCAACTCCTTTCCGCCATCGGCCAGAATTTTGGCGGCGGCGGCGTCGATGGGAAGGGGCGCGCGGCAAACAAAAAGCCAGCACTCTTCGCCAGTTCGATCAAGGTCTTCGCCCGCTCCTTGAGCCCCGGCATGGCGCGGAGCAGGCGCGTGCGGGTAGCTTCATCTTCAAGAGCCTTGAGCATCGGCTTGCCCTCTTCCCAATGGGGAAGGAAGGCAACAAGGGACTGGAGAAGCGAGGCATCGGCTGTATGCCGCATATAGTGGCCGTTCAGATTCTCGAGCTTGGCGAAGTCGAAGCGCGCCGGCGACTTGCCGGTATTTTCGAGGCCAAACCATTCGACGAACTGCGCCGTCGGAAAAATCTCGTCGTCGCCATGGCTCCAGCCGAGCCGGGCCAGATAGTTGCGCATGGCTTCCGGAAGATAGCCCATCGCCCGGTAGGCATCGACGCCGAGCGCGCCGTGGCGCTTCGAGAGCTTGGCCCCATCCGGTCCATGGATCAGCGGGATGTGGGCCATCACCGGCATCCGCCAGCCCATGGCCTTGTAGATTTGCGTCTGCCGCGCCGCGTTGGTCAGATGATCGACGCCGCGGATGATATGGCTAACGCCCATGTCGTGATCGTCGACGACGACCGAGAGATTGTAAGTCGGATTGCCATCGGAGCGCAGGATGATGAGATCGTCCAAGTCCTTGTTGGGGATCACCACCGTACCCTGAACCTGGTCGTCGATCACCGTCTCGCCTTCCTGCGGTGACTTGAAGCGGATGGCGGGCTTCACTCCCGCCGGCGCTTCGGATGGATCGCGGCCGCGCCATGCGCCGTTGTAGCGAATAGGCCGTTTCTCCGATTCTGCTTTGGCGCGCATGGCCTCGAGTTCGGCTGGCGTACAGTAGCAGCGGTAGGCGCGGCCTTGGGCCAGGAGCTGCTCGGCGACTTCGCGGTGACGCTCGGCACGGCCATATTGCGAGACGGGTTCGCCAGCCCAATCCAGCCCCAGCCAGGTAAGACCATCGAGAATCGCGTCGATGGCGGCGGCCGTGGAGCGTTCACGATCCGTGTCTTCGATGCGCAGCAGCATTCGCCCGCCATGGCGCTTGGCGAAAGCCCAGTTGAACAGCGCCGTGCGCCCGCCGCCGATGTGCAGATAGCCGGTCGGCGAAGGCGCAAAGCGCGTGACAACGGGCGATGACATTACGGCAAGTTTCCCTCTAGATTGACGACGGGGCCGGATAGCATAGCCCCGTGGGGAGCAACAGGGCCGCGCCATGGTTTCGGGCGTGTGGGACGAGGGCCGGGAAGAGGCCGCAGCCGAGCGCGGCGGCATGTTGCGGCGCGTGGCCGAGCAGCAGCATGGCCGGACGTTGCTGTGGTCGCCCTGCGCCATCGTGACCGGCATCTGGGTTTACTTCGCGCTTCCAGTGGAGCCTCGGATTTGGGTTGCCAGTATCGCAACGCTCATCGCTGCCGTCTTGGCATTCAAGGCGAAGGGCAGGGGAGCGATGATCCTCATCGCCCTGGTTCTCGCCGGATTTGCTTTGGCGAAGTTCAGAACCGAAAGCATCGCGACGATCATGCTGCCGGCCAACATCGGAGAGGTTTCGGTCACAGGCGTCGTTGAGAGCAAGAAGGCGAGTGGAGCCAAACGCCAGACGCTTGTGATCGCTCTCGAGAAGTTGGCGGAACTGCCGCGCGAACTGGTGCCGCAACGGGCGCGCGTTTCGCAGCTTCTGAAACATGGCGACCCGCCGATTGGAAGCCGTGTCCGGTTTCGCGCGCGGATCGGGCCGCTGCCGCCGCCGGTGATGCCGGGCGGTTTCGATTTCGGGCGGCAGCTTTGGTTCGATGGCATTGGCGCGACGGGGCGGATGACTGGCGCGATCGCGATTGAAGACCGCGACTCTGGAGGATGGCCGCGTCTTGGTGCGGCGATCGCAGAGGTGCGGAAAGCCATCGGCGCGCGCATCGCCGCGGTTCTCGAAGGCGATCGCGCGGCCATCGCGGAAGCATTGGTGACGGGCGAGCGCGGCGCGATCTCGCCCGCCGTGAACGAGAGCCTGCAGATTTCGGGACTGGCGCATATCCTTTCGATCTCGGGACTGCACATGTCGTTGGTCGCGGGCGGCATGTTCTGGCTGGCGCGCGCGATCCTCGCTTGCTTTCCTTCGATAGCCCTTCGCCATCCGATCAAGAAATGGGCGGCGGTGGCTGCTCTGATTGTGGGTTTCCTTTACATGGGGCTGGCGGGCGCCGATGTGGCAACCGAACGCTCCTACATCATGATCGCCATCGTCTTCGGCGCGATCCTGTTCGACAGGCCGGCGATCTCGATGCGCAATCTCGCCATCGCGGCGCTGATCATCCTGGTGACGCGGCCCGAGGCAGCACTCTCGGCGGGCTTTCAGATGTCGTTCATGGCGGTGATGGGATTGGCGGCGCTCTATGAGGCATGGGGCGAGCGCATGGCGAAGCAGGATGAGGATGCCGTGCCGAGAACGGCAGCGCATCGGCTGCTGCGCCGCGGAGTTTACATCGTGGTTGCATCACTCGCGACAACGCTTGTCGCGGGAACATTCTCCGCGATACCGGCGACCTACCACTTTGGCCGCTTGAGCCTATATGGAGTGATCGCCAATGGGCTGGCCTTGCCCGCGGTCAGTCTCGTGGTGATGCCGATGGCTCTCATCGCCGTGCTGCTGATGCCATTGGGCCTGGAAGGATTGCCGTTGCTGCTCATGGGCGAGGGACTTGGCCGAGTGACGGACATTTCGAACTGGGTGGCAAGCCTCCCGGGCGCCGGCGCCATGGTCGAACACAAGCCGGCCTATGTGGCGATGACCGCTGCCGTTGGGGCTGCGATACTGTGCTTGCTGCGGGGCAGGATGCGCTATGCGGGGCTGGCGCTGATCGCCGCGGCACCCTTGCTCGGATTGCTGGACCGGCCGCCCGACATCCTGGTGGAGCGTACCGCCGGTGCCGTGGCTATCAGGAGCGAGGTTGGTGAACTGGTGCCCGTTCCCCAGAGCAGGGGACGTTATGCGGTGAAGAAGTGGCTGGAAGCCGCAGGCGATCCGCCTCGGCAGCCGCGGCCGAGAAGCGAAGCCTGTGGACCTGCGAAGGCCGAAGCTGCCGCGCGACATCGAAGGGCAGGACGATCGCCTATTTCAGGGAGGGCCAGGGCCCTGAGCCCGATTGCAGCGGCATTGATATCCTGATCGCCGCCTATCCCTTGCGCGGTGCCTGCCGCACTGTGGCGCTGCGCATCGACCGCTTCGATGTCTGGCGCAACGGCGCCTATGCGATCTGGCTGCCGGATGGAATCATCCGTACACGGACGGTTCGCGAAGACAGTGGCCGGCGGCCCTGGGCGCTAATTCCCGTGGCACGCCGCAAGCTGATGCCGGAGCGCGCGCTTTAGGCGGTGGTATTTCCTTCCAGACATGACTCATCGAATTGTGGGACCGGTGGTTCCGGACCTCGGCCTCCTGTTGTGTCCCCCGGAGACGAGGGGGTGCGTGAGCGCTGCTCGACGGCGGGGTGCGACTCTTGTTTAAAGTCGCGGAAACTTGCGCTTTGCAGCGCTCACGCCGGCAGGATGTTCACCCTGG
>JAAURV010000263.1 GCA_012032065.1 Hyphomicrobiales bacterium | reverse complement strand
CAGCCCGGCGTTCGCCAGGGATTGAGCGAGCCGCATCAGTACGTGGACTCGAATATTGTCGGATTTACCAACGTGCTCGACATGTGCAGGCGGATGCCTCCGCGGCACTTGCTCTACGCGTCGTCGAGCTCGGTTTACGGAGCGAACACGGAGAAGCCGTGGTCGGAAGATCACGCGACTGAGGTTCCGGTTTCGCTGTACGCGGCCACCAAGAAGGCCAACGAGTTGATGGCGCACAGCTACAGCCACATCACCGGCGTGCCGATGACGGGCATCCGGTTCTTCACCGTCTATGGCGAGTGGGGCCGGCCCGACATGGCGCCCTACATGTTTCGCGTCTTCCGTCCGTGCCGGAAAGCAGATCACGGTTTTCAATCATGGCAAGATGACCCGGGACTTCACGTATGTCGGCGACGCCGCCGAGGCGGTGGTGCGCATGATAGACGTAGTCCCCGATCGAAAATCCGGCGGAGGCGAAGGGATCAGCCCGGTGGCGCCGCACCGAGTCATCAATGTCGGATCGGGCAATCCGGTCGATATCGGCGATTTCATCCGCATCCTGGAAAAAGTGCTCGGCCGCGAAGCCATTATCAAATACGCGGAGCGTGCGGCGGGCGACGTAATCGATACCTATGCCTCGACCGCGCGCCTGCTCAAGTTGACCGGCTACGCCCCGTTGACGCCGTTCGAAACCGGGCTGCAGAAGCTGTGCGCCTGGCTTGAGGAGTACGAAGCGGGCAAGCCATCGAACTGAGGGAGCGGCTGCCCCAAGCCGCTACTTATCCGCTTGCAATATGTCTCCGTAGAGCTCGGCGTGATTGCGTGCATATTCGGTCATCGAGAATTTGTCGGAGACGCGCTGCCGCGCCGACCTGCCGATGTTACGGCGGCCATCGGATCCTGCTTCGATCAGCTTTTGCAGCGCGCCAGCAAGTGCCTCGGGATCCTGGCGCGGCACGACTAATCCCGTGTTTCCCACGACCCAGGCGCAGTCGCCGACATCTGTGACGACGGTGGGTACGCCGCATGCCATGGCCTCCGCCGTGGCCAACGAATAGGCTTCTCCCCAGGCCGAGGAGATGGCGTGTATGTCCAGGCCCGGCATGATCGATGGAATTTCGGTGTTCTGCCCTAGCGTGCTTGTCCGGTCCGCGATGCCGAGTTCTTTGGCCAACCCGATCAAGGGGCTGTCTTCGTGTCCGGGACCCACGAACAGGCACTGAATATCGTGGCCGGCGCGAATGAGGCTGGCGCATGCGCGCAAAAGGTCGGCCTGGCTTTTCATGGGATGAAAGCGGCCGATGCTGCCGATAATGAGGCGCCGCGCCGGCAGGCCGAGCAAGTTTGAAAGCCTTTCCTTGCTTTCCGCGTCCGGCTTGAATTCGTCGCAGTCGACGCCATTGTAGATGATGACCCTGCGGCCCGCTTCGAAGCCGATCGCTTCATGTTGATCGGCGGCCACCCGCGAGCAATAGATAATCGCCCGGGTGCGGTGCGAAAGCATGGCCGACAGGCGGATCAGTTTCTGTGTCAGAGGTTTTTCGGTGGCGATGTCGTAAATCGAGTGATGGACGCTCCAGATGACGGGGGCCTTCTTTGCCGCGAAAAATCGGCCGGCGCTTGCCGCGATGTTGCCGTGATACATCCAGCCATGAACGATATCCGCCTTTATCGTCCGGAACGCCGCGTGGACGGCGGGCAATTTCAGCAGCGGCAATTTGCCTTGCGGCAAGCCGAGACTCACGATCCCCGCGTTCTCCGAAACCATTGCAGCGAGCGGGCCAGGCGTCATCAGCGAAAAGACGGTCGAACTTATCTCGGCGCTCCTGAGATTTGGCAGAAGCCGGGCCAGCAAATATTCGGCGCCGCCGATATTCAGGCCGGTGATCGAATGCAGGATGTTGATCGCTTCGAACTCCTTTGACGGCGAAACCGCCGGTTCACCCTGCAATTGTTTCGCTCCGGGCTCAAGCCGGAAAGCCGCCAGTCAAACGCTGCTCCGACAACCATTGAATAAACCCGTCGAAACTGGACCACCCATCGCCGTCGGGATCGGACCACGCGTCGGCTTCGCCTGCGCTTGCGCCAAACATAGCCTCGATACTATCGGCCATGCCGTCCCCGTCACCGTCCGCATATGGGAGCCCTGGACGCGGGTCCGGAAGCAGTTTGCCTGGCTTGTCCTTTATGGATCCCCGCCCTTCTTGGCCGCGATCGCCGATGTTGCGGATCAGCTTCTGGTCGATGGCATCGCGAGGAAAAGCGCCGGCGCCCTTCCTGACATCGCGGTAAGCATCGTCGGACGATGTGACGGGTACGGTCGACGGGCATGCCGGTTCGGGCACCAGCACTCCTGCGGTGGCCGGAGATGTCAGGGTCAGTGTCACGTTATCTGGGGCCCAACGAGAGTTGCCCAGTTCATGAATTTGGGGACGCGCGACGCTCGCCGCCGCATGCCAGTTGATCGCGAAAGTCGAATCGGACGTGCTCTTTCCGGCTTTGAAGTAATTTCCGACGATCGACACCGGCGTCCCGCCGGGATATTGCGAGAAGACTTCCACCCATTCCGCGCCCGCGTTGAAGAAGATGTTATTGACAATCTCGATGCAGGAGCCGGCGAAATGGTTGATATCCGGGTTCCGGTCGTTGTTGGAAATGCAGGCGTTGCGCCAGAATGTCATGGTCTGCGGGGCGGTCGGGTCGCTGCCGAGCAGGGCGCACTTGCTGTGCGGCTGCAAGCCTTCGGCGAAAATCGAGTTTGCAATCGTCAGCGCGGTCGTATTGCTGTGGGTGCTCACCAATTCGTCGGTTGCCCATGAACCGGAGAAGTGATCGATGTAAACGCGGCGGCTATCCTCGATCGTCAGCGCGTCGGCATTGGCGACACTGTTGGGATATTGCAGCCTGACCCTGAAGTGACGCAGCACCACGTCTTCCGCGCCTCTGATGTAAAGCGGCGTCTTGATATGCGAAGGATTGGCCGGATCGATCGTCAATGTGATGCCTTCGCCCGGAGCCGTCTGGCCCAGAACCGACAGCCGGCCATTCTCGGAGAGAATTCCGAGCGGCGTCTTCAGCCTGATGGTGCCGCTCACCCGGAACACGCAGTTGCGGGGGCCTTTGGCCTCCACGCAAGCCCGCAGGCTGCCGCCGCCCGAGTCCGCCAACGTCGTGACATGGATGACCGCCCCGCCTCGGCCCCCCTGGCTTTCCTTGCCATGGCCCCCGGCGCCCGGAAATGCTTCCAGCGCGTCAACCGGGCCGGAGAAAACCAGTGCGGCCAAATACACCAGGGAAATGATCCGGAAGCGTCGCGGGAAGCCAAACATGCCGGTTTTCTATCAAAGGCCTTCCCGGCTGGCAATCGAGCCTCGCGCGAAGTCAGCGCTTTCAAATCGGCGTTAATATTGTTATTGTAATCAGTCGGTAATCCGTACGGCTCATGGCAGCATGCTGTGCCGTTATCAATGGAGCATCGGCTGGGGGGTTAATTCAAGGTCGTGTCGCTACACCGCCGGCATAGGGTCGGATGCATTGGGGTGCCCGGCCTGCTCGATCCCCCATCGTCCCGATTGACGCCAATCCGAAGCGTTGTGTCATGACTGCCACGCAAGGCGCCGCGAGCCCCCCCGGGCGGCCGCGAGGCGCGAAGCACCGGCGGTCAGGCGATCCAGTGCGATGCGCGCTTGTCATGCCTGGGCTCGGTGCGGGCGGAACGGAACGCGTCGTTAGCATTATCGCGAACGGTTGGGCGGAACGCGGCTGGGGTGTGAGCGTTTTTGCCTTCGCGCCCGCGAATGAAACGCCATACTACACATTTCACCCAAAGGTCGCGGTGCACAGGCTAGGCTTGGCTCCCAGCCCATATCCGGCGCTGCAGGCGACGTTTATGATCGCACGGCGGATCGCCGCCCTGCGCAAGGCTCTGCGGCAGTTGTCGCCTGACATCGTCGTGAGCTTTCTCACGCGCACCAATGTCAACACGATCATCGCCGCGGCTGGAATGGGCTTGCCCGTCGTGGTCTCGGAACGCAACAATCCCGAGCTTCAAGACGTCGGAATATGGTGGAACTGGCTGCGCGCCCGCACCTACCCGCGGGCCTTCGGCTTGGTCACCATGACAAGAGGGGCCTTGGAGTTCATTCCCGAAGCCTTGCGCCAGCGCGGCTGGGTCATTCCCAATCCGGTGATACACCCAAGCGTTCCCGCGCGCCGCCCCGGCAAGGGCGTGTTGACCGCGGTGGGCCGGCTCGTCCCGCAAAAGGGGTTCGATATTCTCCTGTCGGCCTTCGCCGAAATTGCGCCCGCGTTTCCCGAATGGAAGCTCGTGATCTGGGGCGATGGCCCCGAGCGGGCGAACCTCGAGCAGATCCGGGATCGCCTCGATCTTGGCCGCCGCGTCGAGTTGCCGGGGCTCAGCGCCAGGCCGGGCTCGTGGATGGAAACCGCCGATGCGTTCGTTCTGTCATCCAGATTCGAAGGTTGGGGCAACGTGCTCACCGAGGCGATGGCGGCGGGGCTGCCCGTGGTCTCGTTCGACTGCCCCTGGGGTCCTCGTGACATGATCGAAGACGGCGTGGTATGGCTTGCTCGTCGCCCCGCGACGAC